>CAYWKY010000121.1:445-5981 GCA_964458915.1 uncultured Faecalibacterium sp. | reverse complement strand
CTTGAATGCCATTCAAGCGCTCTCCCAGCTGAGCTACGCCCCCAAATGAAATTGTGATTGATATAAATACAATGGAATTTTAGCATAAATAAATGTCTTTGTCAATATTTTTTTCCTCCTTAACCTATTTTATTGACAAACAGTGAAAAACTTGCTAAAATATAGCGACAAAATAAAAGAACGGAGAATGTAAAAATGGCTTATTTCTATAAGTTGGATGGGGAAATTTTTATTCCTGAAAAAATCAACCCCGACCTTGTAAAGCTTGCTAATGCTATCGTTAAAAGCTGTAAGCTCAATTTCAGACTTCAGTTGAAGAGTACCTCTATATTAAACGCTTCTAAAAGCGGCAAAAAAGAGCAGATGCTTTCGATTATGCAAAAGTGCTTTAACGCTAACAAAAAAGTTTATGATCAGGATATGGCATTAACAGGTGTAACTGTTTGCGAAGTTGAAGATAGCTTCTTTGAAGATAAGGATGTGGAGTTTTTCCGCTCACAGCTTAAGGTACTCTCAGACTTTGCGGTAATAAATACTGTTATCGAGTCAAATTTAATGAGAGTGCTCAGTGCAAGCTGCGAAAAAGCTCTCGGTACGCCTATTGACAAAATTAAGTTCTTCACAAATCAGGAAACTATTCTTGAAATAGACGACGAAGAAGAAATCGAAGAATAATTCATAAAGGACTGCAAAAGCTTCAGCTTTCTACAGTCCTTTTTATTATGCGGTTCGGCTATCTTAATCGGCAGGGTACATCAACTAAGCTTTAATTATATATTCTCAAAACTTGATTTTTCTGTCTTCTTTAGGCTGTGTTTTCGCTAAGGGTACCTTGCCACTTTTAGATTCGTCTCAATTTTCTTTACCAATATACATTTAGCAAAAAAATATGTTATACTATAATTGGTTTAAGCGTTTAGACGAAAGGACGGAGTGACTGTGGAAATTCAAGAAAAAGTCTATAATTTAGCGGACTGCTTTTCTTCGTGTTCAAAAATTCTCACCGCTATAGGCGATGAAACAAGACAACATTTAATTATTGAAATGCTAAAAATAGGTAATTGCAACGGAGTTAGAGTCGGTGAAATTACAAAGAAAACTAACCTTTCTCGTCCTGCTGTCTCTCATCATTTGCAAATTATGAAAAACGCCGGTATTGTCAAAGTTCGCAAAGAGGGTACAAAAAACTATTATTATTTTGACCCAACAAATGAAGCTTTTGAACAGCTTATATCAACTCTACAGCTTGCAAGAGATATTGCTAAAACTCTGCCGACAGAAGCGGAAAAACCGAATAATCAATCAGCAATTTATTTTATGGAGGAATATAATATGGATATGTTAGAAATTATACGTCAACGACACAGTGTTCGTCAATTTATCAATAAGCCTATTGAAGACGAAAAACGTGACGTACTCGACAAGCTCACTGAACAAATCAACAAAGAAAATGATTTGCACATTCAGATTTTTTACGATGAGCCAAAATGCTTTGACTCTTTTATGGCTCATTATGGAAAGTTTGTCGGTGCAAACAACTATATCGCCCTCGTTGGCAAAAAGTCGTCAAAATGCGATGAGTTGTTAGGCTATTACGGTGAAATGCTTGTCTTAAAAGCGCAAGAAATAGGTCTTAACACCTGTTGGGTAGCCTTAAGTCACGGCAAAAGCAAAGCTATCGTTTCTAAAGATGAGAAGGCAGGATGTATAATTGCTCTGGGTTATGGTTGCACACAAGGTGTTGAACATAAAAGCAAGCCCTTAAATGAGCTTTGTAATTATTCTCCCGATATGCCAAAATGGTTTTTAGAGGGTATGCAGGCAGTCTCTCTTGCACCAACAGCTATAAATCAGCAGAAGTTTTTCTTCGAGCTTTTGCCAAATAATGAAGTTAAAGCGTCATGGAAAATGAGTTTCTACACAAAAGTAGATTTAGGCATTGCGAAATATCATTTTGAGGCAGTTACAAATAAAAAGGTTATAACTGATTAATATTTTTAGAGCTTTTCTCTCAGCTGTATTTTATTATAAGAAGCGACAGATGTCTGTATATTAACGAAGATTTAATTTTATAAACTTTTTTCGAGGCTTTTTTCTTAGTTGAATCTTGACATTGAATATTGACAGTGATATAATTTTTTGAGAAATATTTTTGAAAAGAGGTATTTATATGAAAAAAATCATTTCAATTTTACTCTGCTTTGTGATGGTCTTTTCACTTACTGTGCCTGTTTTTGCTGCGGCAGATGAAAAAATCGTGACAATTTATGTTCCCGGAAGAGGTACATCGCCCCTTTATGATAAAGACGGTAATCCTCTTAGCGATCAGCGTAATATCGACAGATTAGGCTATTTAAAAGAGCATATGACTCCTGTACTCTCAGAATTAGCAACTGCACTTATAACAGATGATTACAGCGGTTATATGGATGCTTTTGAAGAAGCTTTTGCTCCTATTTATGCTGACAATATTCTTGATAAAAACGGCGAAGTAACTGACGGTTCACATATTCTTTGGGACTATAAAACCGCTAATATTCAGCAGGAAAATTACTTAGGTATTCCCGCATATCTTTTCTATTATGACTGGCGTTTATCTCCTATTGAGATAGCTGATCAGCTCAATGTTTACATCGGCAGAGTTATGGCTGCAACAGGTGCAACAAAGGTTAACCTTTATTCACGTTGCTACGGTGTTAACATTACTATGGCTTACGCTACAAAGAGCCTTAACGGTAATTACGGCGAGTTCGTTATAAATCATATGGTTCACGATACTCCCAGCCTTGGCGGTGAGCTTCTTGTAGCAGGTCTTTTGTCAAATAACATTGTTTTTGATGCAGATAAAATCGATCGCTTTGTGTCATACTATCTTAACGGTTCAGAGCTTTTCGATGACCCTGTTATGGAAGAATTTGCTGTTGCCCTTGTTTCAATCCTCAACTCAGCTAAGGTTCTTGGACTTGGTGTTGACGCTATTGAGAAGATTTATGAAAAGGTTGTTCCTGAACTCATTTCAAGACTTGCTCTTTGCTCAACCTACGGCCGTACACTTTGCTATTGGTCACTTATGGGCAACTACTACAAGGATGCTATTGACACAGTATTCTACACCGATGAGCTCAAGGCAGAATATGCAGGCTTAATTGAAAAAACAGATGAATACTATAATCTTCTTATGAAGGATGAGGCCTATAAAAAGGTTCTCAAACAGCTTGATTCAATGGGTGTTAAGACTGCTGTCTTCGCTAAGTACGGCTCAATCACCTTCCCCTTATTCAAGGATTCTGAAATTACAGGTGACGTTAGAGGTATTGTCACTGATGCTTCCTACGGCGCAACAGCTATGGAATATGGCAAAACCTTCAGCGATGAGTATTATGTTAGCGCTAAGCTTAACGGTACCGATAAGTACATCTCACCTGACTTACAAATCGATGCTTCAACCTGTCTTTTCCCAGACACAACTTGGTTCATAAAGAATATTGCCCACGACAACTTTACAGTTGAGTTAACAAAGCTCGGTCAAGCATTCTTTGAATCAGACGGAAAGCTCACAGTCTCCACAAGCTCACTTCCTCAGTTTATGGATTACAGCCAAAACTACGCTGAAGTTAAGCCTGATGACAGCAACAAGTCATGGACAGGCAACCCCTTAGCAAATCTTTTCAGATTTTTAAGAGCTTTATTTAATCTTTTAACATCCCTTATCACAAAGAGATAATTTTAAATAACAATTAAACGGACAGGTAATTAATACTTGTCCGTTTTTACTTGCAATATTGTATGTTTTCTGCTAAACTGTTTAAGGTTAAATTTAGAGGTGATAACAAATGGAAAATATAACATTACAGGCAAACAAAGCGGTTTTAGAGCTTATTGAAAAAGCAAAACTTAAAAAAGGTGATATCCTTGTTGTCGGTTGCTCATCAAGTGAAATAATCGGCAGTGAAATCGGTCATGGGTCTTCCCTTGAAGCGGCTGAGGCTGTTTTTGCCGGTTTGTACCCGGTACTCAAAGAGAAAGGCATTTACCTTGCTGCCCAGTGTTGTGAGCATCTCAACCGTGCCATTATAACGGAAAAAGAGTGTGCCGAAAAATACGGACTTGAAGCAGTTAATGTTGTGCCTCAAAAGAAAGCCGGCGGTAGCTTTGCCACAACAGCATATGACAGCTTCGAAAGTCCTGTTGCAGTGGAATTTATAAAGGCTGATGCTGGCATGGACATTGGCTCTACTCTTATAGGAATGCACTTAAAGCATGTTGCGGTACCACTAAGACTCAGTGTAAATAAAATAGGTTCAGCGAATGTTACATTTGCAAGGACGAGACCTAAGTGTATTGGCGGTATAAGAGCTATCTATGACGAAAGCCTAATGTAAAGAATTGTAAAACAAAAAGAAGGCTCATATTGAATATAGCGCTATAGCACGATAAAAATCTTATTGGGAGGCTATAAAAATGAAAAGCTTAAACAAAAGCAAAGAGCCTACTTATGGTAAACAAGTATGCGCTTGTTGTAACAGAATGTAAGTAGATTTTTACGACATTTGTAAAATTTGTGGTTGGCAAAATGATTTGTTACAAAATAAAAAAGCTGATTATAAGGGTGGTGCAAACCAAATGAGCCTTAATGAAGCTAAAAAGGCTTTTGCTGAGGGTAGAGAAATTTTTTAAAAAATGGACAAACAAAACTAATGGAATTATTAGAAGTGCTTTATGGACAGTACGCGGATAGAATTAAAACTGTAAAAGGATTTTGGAAAATCGAAAAGATTATATACAAGGTGCTCCTATAAGTTTGCTATGCTATTGTACAGGTGAAGTAAAAATGGTGTTTTTTTGTATTAAATGTATAAATAATAGTGCCAGATTTTGAATTGTTGGTTGATTCATAAGGAAATTTGGTGAAGGGCAGAGAAAGAAGTTTTGTAGATGAAAACTATTTTAAAAAATTTAAACCGAAATCTTTATGAAAAACCAGTTTTTATAGCTAGAGAAGATAAGGTTTTTCAAGGTCTACCTGTAGAATCAAAAGATATAATATTGAAGTATTTAAAGTCGTTTAATCCAGAGTTTGCAACTAGTAGAATATTGTATGATGAAATTTTACATCGAAATATAGATGGTTACTATGATGTTGGCTATTTTGATGGAGTGTATTCATGGGATGAAAAAGATATATATCACTTTGAAAAATACAATATGCCGTTAAAGCAAGAATTTATAGATTATGCTTTAACAAAAACTTTAGACTAACAAGAAAAAATATAAAGACTTAATTTTCATTAACGGAGATATAACTATGAATATAAACAATAAAGGTTTTGATGAATTAGATGATATTGCTAATGGTTTATATTGTCGAAATGATACTGGTTACAAAGAAGAATACGTGTTGCCGCCTTTAGGACGTTATATATTAGCTGAGATAAAAAAAGGAAGAAGACAAGAAGATATAACAGAAGAAGAAATAGAGCAATTTAAAATTATTAATTATTACAAATAAGCAAAAGACTTAACTTTCACTTATGAA
>CAYWKY010000121.1:0-435 GCA_964458915.1 uncultured Faecalibacterium sp. | reverse complement strand
GATAGGGGTTAGTCGTAAAAGGAACAACAACTTCTACCGAATTTTCTTATAACAAAAATAGCTTATAGAAAAATTAAAAAACAGAGAAGTAATTTCTAAAGTCACTGAAACAATAGCACATTACGGAGAAAAGCTTGATTCTATATAGAGTGACATAAGTAAAATAAAAACAGGCATTACTAAAATCTCAGCTAAAATTAAATAATACTCGGGAGTCTCAAACTTTTTTTCTTTTTGGTGAACTCAAAAAACAGCTTTTAACCTATTGACAAATGACGGAAAATAGTTTATTATATGTTTCATGAAAGTACTAACAAGTACTCCAAAATAGGAAAAAACAAGTAGTCTAAGGCTGAAAAGCCAGAGAAATAAAGAGATTCATGAGGGTGTAGCTCAGTTGGTCAGAGTACTTGCTTGACATGCAAGGGGTCGGTG
>CAYWKY010000120.1:0-6025 GCA_964458915.1 uncultured Faecalibacterium sp. | reverse complement strand
CCTTGCCGACAGAGTAAAATATTTCCATATGTTTTTTTGCGTTGAGGTACGCGCCTTGGATCTCGCTTTGATGAAGGTCATAGTAGCCGCCGATTTTATTTTCGCCATAGTCTGAGCGAACCTGCTTTTCGACGCTGGCAAAGGTTGCGGTGGCAATGTTAATCTTCTTTATACCGCTTTGGTGGCAACGTATAAAGTCTTCCGGCTCGATACCTGTTCCGCCGTGAAGTACAAGAGGTACGCTGACAGTATCTCTGACTTTTTCGAGAATGTCGAAACGAAGACAGGGCGCTTCCTTATAGAAGCCATGAGCGTTACCGATAGCAATAGCCAGAGCATCAACATTTGTTTCGTCATAAAAGCGTTTCGCCTGTTCCGGTGAAGTGCAACGCATTGCAATGTCAACACTGCCGTCTTCGCTGCCGCCCACACAGCCTATTTCAGCCTCAACAGCTGCACCATAGGGCTTCGCAAGCTCAATAACCTTTTTTGTCATAGCTATGTTTTCCTCAATTGGCAAATGTGAGCCGTCAAACATAACGCTGGTAAAACCGATTTCCAGCGCCTGAGCTATACATTCAAGCGTTGTGCCGTGGTCGAGATGCACAGCTACGGGTACCTTAGCTTTTTTTGCCGCACCGATCATTGCAGGACCTATGATATGCAAAGGCGAATGATTAAGTCTAACCTCTGCTATTTGCAAAATAATCGGTGAATTTGTTTCCTCAGCAGCTTTAATAACACCGAGAATCATTTCCATGTTTGCAATGCTGAATGAGCCTACTGCATATCCGCCCTTTTGAGCGTCAATGAGCAAGTCTTTCATATTGACAAGAGACATATTTTCACAACCTTTTTTCAGTGACCGCAGTCACAAATTTACTCTATTGATTTAAGCGACTCTACCATATCGACTTTCTTAAGCTTTTTGTAAAGCACAACATTAACAAACATTGAGAAAGCGAAGGCAAGAGCCACAGCATAGAGATAACTCGGAAGCTCTATGCTTCTGCCGAACATTATAATATCAACCTCGGCAATTACTATTATCCACTTATGAAGCAGGAAGCCTAAGATTATACCCTCAAGAACACCCACAATTGTGAGAATGACATTTTCTCTGAAAATATAAGCTGAAACCTCACCGTCATCGAAACCAAGTACCTTAAGAGTAGCAATTTCCTTAATACGCTCGGTGATGTTGATAATAGACAAATTATAAAGCACGATAAAGGCAAGAAGTCCGGCACACACAACGAGAATAAGCACAAGATAGCTTATAGCGTCAAGTATGTTGACAAACGAACCCTTTATCTGATCGGTGTATGCAACGGCGCTTATACCATATTCATTCATAAGCTCCTTAGCCAAATTGACCTTTTGCTCATCGCTTGTGTTTTCAATTGCCAAATTAGCCGTTACATAGTTATATTGGGGATTTGCACCAAAAATCGCAGAATAAAGATTTTTTGAAAGGTAAATATAATGGAAAGCATAGTTTTCCGTCACTGCCGCAACTGGAATTTGCACACTGTTTTTGCCGTCAACCTTTAAAGTTAGATATTCACCCGGCTTCACATTAAGCTTGTCTGAAAGCTTTTCTGTTATAATTGCGCCATTATCTGACAATAAATGCTTTTCCTGCTTGCCACGCTCATGGAGATTGATATAGTTGCTTAATGCGGCAGAGTCCTCCGGCACAAGAAGATAGGTTTCAACATCTTCCTCAGCGTCTGCGCTGGTGGTGTCAAAAACTTTCATATAGCTGAGAGTTGCCGTTTGAATAAGAGCGTTTGACTTTATTGTTTCATAAGCCTCACACTGCTCAATAGTTGTGTCAAAGGAGCCGTTGAGAACTATTTGCATATCATAATTCCACACCCTGTCTTCGTTTTCAAACTGATTATCCAAGGTGGCTTTAATCGAGTCGTTTATGCCAAATGCGGCAACCAGCATAGCCGTACAGCCGGCAACACCCATAGTTGCCATAACGAAACGCTTCATATTTCTGAACACGTTTCTCATTGTGACCTTCCAAGTGAAAGATAAGCGACTCCAAAGGGCAGGTATTTTTTCAAGAATTATCTTTTTGCCGTTTTTAGGTGCTTTCGACTTCATAAGAGTTGCAGGTACAACGGCAAGGCTCTTATAGCAGGTATAGTATGTTGCGAAAACCGTAGATGCAATCGAAATCAATATACCCGGCAAAGCGTAGCCTAAACGGTATTTTATAATAACCGACGGCATATCGAAAAGTATGGTATATGCCGTAGTTATAGCCGATGGGAAGAAGGCAAAGCCTAAGAATGAGCCTGCCACACTGCCTATAACAGAGGCGAAAAGAGCATAGAGAAGATACTTAGACATAATCTCAATATCTGTAAGACCAAAAGCCTTAAAGGTACCAAGCCTTGTTCTGTCCTCTTCAACCATTCTTGTCATAGTGTTAAGACAAACCAAAGCCGCAACAAGAAAGAAGAACCAGGGAAAAATTTTTGAAAGAGCCGCTGTTCTTTGAGCTGTTTGACCGTAGCCTTCAAAGCCTAAAAGAGCTTCAGACCTGCCTGAAACATTCCAGCTAGCATCGTCAAGGCCTAAAAGGAATTGCTTTGCGTCTTCCAGTTGAAGTCTTGCGCTGTCAAGCTCGTCCTCCACCTGCTGTTTTGCGGCGGCGAACTCAGCTTCTATAGTGCCGGCCTTTTCCTGAGCCATTGCCAAGGATGTTTCATAGGCGGTTATTTGGTTTTTCATATCGCTGAGCTGTGAGAGCACCTCAAGCTCACTAAACTGAATGTTATAGCCCGCATCGGTGAGCTGTTTTTCTGCCTCATCAAGCTGAGCCTTCGCTGTTTCCATTTGAGCTTCAACCTGCTTTAGCTGCTGAACCATTTTGCCCGCTTCGTCAAGCTCGACCTTCTTTTGCGCCAAGGTTGTTTGTGCGTTGGCAAGGTCTTTTTTCGCTGAAGCAAGCTTAACCTCTAAGGCTTGAAGCTGTGGCTCCATATATGCCGCCATTTCTTCAGCGGTACCGACAGCGGTCATAGAGCTGATAGTGTTAATAATTTGGTCAACCTCTTCGCCCACAAGTCCCGACTGCTGAAAGCGGTCTATCATATCGTCAATGCCACCGTCTTGAGTGCTGTTGAAATGATCAAGGGCTGAGCGTGTTGTGGCAACAAGGTCGCTGAGATAATCAACTGTTGAAGCCATTGAGTCAACCTGTAATTTTGCCACATTATATTCTGTTGTGGCGTTGTTATATTCCTGCTCGGCATTCTCATATTGCTTGAGAGTTGCCATAGTCTCGTTATATTCGTTTCTTTTGGCTTCCCACTGTGCGTACTGAGTGGAATGCTCCAGCTTGCCGGAATCAATTGAGCCTGATGCCTTTGTTGCGGCATCGTTATATTGCTGTTTATATTCAAGAAGCTTTTGCTGTCCGTTTTGCGCCATGTCGAGAATTTCGTTCATCTGCTTCTCAGCGGCGGCAAGCTGAGTTTCCGCATCGGCCTTAGCTTTAGCATATTCCTGCTCGCTTTCCTGAACCTTTGCGGTGTAATCCAGCTTTAACACCGACACACGCTTTTCCAACATTTCAGATGAAATAGAGCTTAAATAGTCTGTATATTGTTTGACAAAATTCTCATATTCATCGGAATATGGGTCGTAATTTTCGCTGCCTTGAAGCTTAATATACATAGCCGAATAATAATCGTCAAGGAAGTTGTCGGCGGGTATGTATATGAATGTGCCTAATTTACCCGTACCGATAGTGGTGTTGCCACGCTCATATGACATATATAACGGGGTACGAATAATGCCGACAACAGTGAACTGCTGATTTTCAAGAGACTTTGTCATATCCTTGTTTTCGCCCTCAATAGATATAACCGAGCCTATTTTAAACTCCTCCGGAGTGGAAAGGGTACTGCTGTCAACAAGGCACTGATTAGCCGAGGTGGGCCATGAGCCTTCAACAAGCTGTGGACGGTTCATAAAGCTTGAATCCTCAATGCCGGCTGAGGTACTCGCTAACTTATCTAAATCTAAAGGCAAAGCTCTCACAGTCAATTCTGAGCCGTCGGTGTCGCTGACAGGATTTCCGTCAACTTTAACAACACCGTCAACGAATTTTTCACCAACAGCGTTTTCCACGCCGCCAATAGATTTTATAACGGCAACATCGTCGTCAGTAAGACCTGCCGTTGAAATTATTCTTATATCTGCCGCATTTGTGTCCAGTATATACTGTCTTGCGGTTTCATACATATCCGGTGCCGTAGCATTCATACCGGTGAAAAAGCTTATACCCAAGGCAACGATAGCAATAATGGAAATAAATCGTGACTGAGTTTTCTCAACGGTACGCAAGGCATCGGTTATGAGAACAGTGTTAATTTTAAATTTTTTCATTACCACTCCAGCCTTTCAACGGGGATGGGATTGTCGTTAACGGCAATTTGTACCACCTTGCCTGAGCGCATGGTGATAATTCTGTCTGCCATTGCGGAAAGTGCCTGGTTATGGGTGATAACAACAACTGTTGTGCCCGTATCACGGCAGGTTTTATGAAGCAGGGATAAAATCTGCTTACTTGTGCGGTAGTCGAGAGCACCTGTAGGCTCGTCGCAAAGCAGTATTTTGGGATTTTTCGCAAGGGCTCTTGCGATTGAAACTCTCTGCTGCTCACCGCCGGAAAGCTGTGACGGGAAGTTGTCCATTCTTTCTTTAAGACCTACTCTTGCGAGAATTTTCTCTGCGCTGATAGGCTTTTTGCACATTTGAGTTGCAAGCTCAACATTTTCCAGCGCCGTAAGATTCGGAACAAGATTATAAAACTGGAAAATAAAACCTACATCATATCGTCTGTAATCCACTAACTGCTCTTTTGTCAGGTTGTTTATAGGCTTTCCTGCTACTCGTACTGTGCCGTCGTCGCAGCTGTCCATACCGCCGAGTATATTAAGCACTGTTGATTTACCTGCACCACTGGTACCGACAATAAGACAAAATTCGCCCTTTTCAACCTTAAAGGACACACCGTCAACGGCGGCGATTGAAACCTCACCTGCCTGGTACCTTCTGTAAACCTTGTCAAATTCAATAAAGCTCATTTATATCACCTATAGTCTTTCTCACTGTGTGTAGGTTTCTTTGAAAAGAACCTTGCCGCTTTCGGAGTCGGCAATGACAACATTACACGACGGCGAAGTCGGGTTACAGAATTTCTGATAGTAAATTCCGCATTGAGCAACAGCAGAAGCAAAAACCTCTGTGTTTTCTGCCTTTTGGAACTTCTTTGAGTTAGCCAAAATGAGAATATATCCGAAATCCTCATCATAATCCCCGATTTTTTCAGCGTAGGGGAATTCATCGGAGTCAACTATTTTGCCTAAGTTTGCCATAGCTCTAACGCCGGTTCTGGATAAAAGCTTTTTATACTGTGTACCGTCCATCTTAAATGTGACCTTGCCGTCTTCGTTATTTAAAATTTCATAGCCGAAGCTTTCAGCGTAGGCGGTAACATTGCCTTTATATTCGTCGGGTATAACATCAACCGTGAGCATAAGCTCATATTTCTTTTTATCTTTAATTTTCTTAGTTGTTTCTTCCTGTCGTGTTGTGTCAAAATTAATAACCTTAACATCTTCAGTTGTTTTCTTATCGTCGCTACCGTTGCCGCAAGAAGCAAAGCAGCCAACTAAACCGAGTGTTATTACACATAAGCATATAAGTTTTTTCATAGCTTTTTCCTTTCGTTGTGTAAAAATCTCACAAGCCTTTTATTACATTATAACATTCTACCATATATGTGATTTAATTTCCATAAAAATTCCGAAATTTTAACACAATATTTAATCCGATAAAAAAATCCTGCCCTTGACTATGTAAATTTGACAAAAATGCCAAATAAATTATTAAATCTATATGTAAAAAAACAATAGATTTTTTTACACTTTTTTGGTAAAATTTGTAGGAGTGGAAATTATAACTTTTTATAGTAAATTTTCCTACAATCTAATGT
>CAYWKY010000119.1:0-6047 GCA_964458915.1 uncultured Faecalibacterium sp. | reverse complement strand
AGTTTATCTAAACCAATTGTTGCCATTTTATTTAATCCTCCAATTCATAGTTTTTTTCGATATCTACCACATAATGGTGGTAGCCTGTATCGGCCTCAAAACCGATATACCTACGGTCTGTTATTGTAAAATCATCACGCAAAAGTGCTTTTACAATATCATTTTTAAGTTGCTTGTAATTGCCCTGCGTAAATATGGACAACCTCGCATCCTGCACCTCGGCATTTGGAACGTTATCCGCATGCAAGTGAAAGGTATCCGTCATAGGCACAATCACGATATATTCCCTCGGTGCTTTACCAGAAAACACTCCCGTTTCAATTGGAGCACCTATATTTGCAAGTAGAGCATTAAGATTTTCAAGAATCGTCATAGTTTTTTAATTTCCTCCTCAAACGTTCGCACCATTGCCTCCTGGCACGCCGTTTTAGCCGTCCTCTTGGCCGGAGCAAGGAATGGTCGAGCTGTTTGTCCACTTCTGCCGTATTCGAGAATGTTGGCGATTTTTGCGTTGCTGGTGCCGTCAGACCTTGGCTCGGCAAAACCAACTTTTATATTGCTGTTGCCACCCCGATCTTGCTTTACGGATGATAAGCCGAGTGAGGATACCAGCTCGCCTGTAGAACGGCTATTTTCGCCCTTGCCAATGGAGGCTTTTAAATTATCCCTGACTTTATTGACCATAATCTCACCGCCCGCCTTCAGCATTTTTTCCGAGACCGTGTCCGTTTGTTTGCCAAGACGAGAGAGCTTAAGCATAAACTCTTCAGGGAGTACCACTTGACATTTAGCCATTTTCACCCTCCACCTTTTTCGCCAAAACCTCTATATACATTCCTTTGCCTTTGACGTCTTCCACAGAGGTAATCTCATACCTGCCGCCCTCATTTACCAAAAAATCACCGATTTCAATGGTAAGCTCGGGAATGACACGAAAGCAAAAAAGGTCGGTCGCAACAGAGAATGCAGCGAGATTTGCCCATTTGGTAGAGCCGTGTCTGCCTTCTTGGTATACACGCAAAGAGGCTAACACAACATCCTCTTCGCTAACAAACCCCTCTTTGTCCTTGACCTTCTTTACACGAATCAAATCGGCAAAGCTATTCATTTTCCCAAAGCTCATAATTACACACTCCATTTCCTATCCAAGCGTAGCAGCATGTTTACCGTATTCCATACTTGCTGACTCGCATGAACATTATCCTCGAAAAAACCACCCGTAGAGCCATCTCTGCTTTCATAGAAATGACTCGCAAGCATAATAACCGCTTGTTCGGTGGTCGGTCGCATCGGGTTATCAAAATAAAAGCCTTCGTCCAGGTGTTGATAACTCTCCGCATAGGAAATGGCGGCAATGATGAAACCTTTTAACAGCTCATCATCTGCATCATGCGTAAGAATTAGGTTTCTTTTGACCTTCTGTAGTATTTCAATCATTACCGCCACCTACCTTATTAAGTACCAGACTTCTGCTTGAGCACCTTGATTGCCTCGGGAAGAATGAGCTTACCATCCACCCTCTGCGACGCAACAAAACCAATCTGGCCCGTCTTTGCGTAAAGTTCGTTAAGACGCTTGAAGGAACGACCCTGTCTATCCGCAATCCAATAGTACTTGAAATCACCGAAAGCAATCGTCTTTGCCCCTGCAGCAATCTCGGGCATATATACCGAGGTATACACAGGTCTGCCAAGAATGGTATTCGGCTTGTCCGCAGTAAGACCAGGCTGCCACAAATAGTTCCCGTTGTTGTCCTTCAACTTACGAATTGCCTTAATGGTAGAATCGTTAAGCACCCAAACGGCATTTTTACGATAAGGGGTTTTGAGCGAATGATAAAGTTCAACCAGCTCATCCGCAGTAATCGCTGTTGCACTTGCCGAAGTAATGCCTACCTCTGCTCCACCGCTTTCTGCAAGAATACCGAGGGGCTTACCATTACCATCCCCGTTAAAGAAGGACTCTTCCTCACGTGCGCCGATTCTGCGTGCAAACTCCTTAGAGATGTATGCATCAAGGTCAAACACACTATCGCGGAGCAATTCCTCAGAAACCTTAATGGTCGTACCGAGCTTATGGGCACCGATAGTAATCTGAGAGAAATTGTCATCGCTATCCTCATAGGGGCCTTCCTCGTCAATCCAGTTAGCCGTACCCTTGGAGGCTACAACGGGGATTTTTCTTTCACCGCTTGCCGTATTAATGGTATGTGCCAAAGTACGGAAGATGTTTTCCTCTTCGAGTGCCTCGACAAGAGTTCTTTCGTATTCATCGGGAACAAGATATCCACCCTCAGCATCATCACCGACCTGGAGTGCATTCAGTACCTGCGGCATAGGAGCCTTGGAACGCATCGCATTCCAGAAATTCTTTTTATACTCATCGGTAGCACGTACACCCTTTGCACCGATATCATCATCCTTCATAGGCATCGGCTTTGCCGTAAGAGGTGCGGAGGTAGGCTTTCTCATTTCATTTTCCATTTCCTCACGTCTTTGCATACGCTGAATTTCGGTAGTCAAGTTCTTGAATTTTGCCTCCATTTCTGCGTAAGCGGCATCATCTTCCTTGGAAAGCGTGCCATGTTCATTCTTATGGGTATCCAGGAAACCATCCATCGTATCCAACAGGGTCTTGCGTTTTGCAATCATTTCATTCATAGTCATAATTTTATCCTCCTTAAATGACTTCTTTGATTTTTTCAATTTCGCTTTTCAGCTCCGCAACGGAACGCCCCTCTTCGGTTTTAGGCATTCTCTTTGCAATTTTGTTGTAAAGTGCGTTGTTACACTCACGTCGGGAATATGCAAATGCGACTGTGGCATTCTGTGGTTTGTTATCTTCTAAAAGACCATCACAAAAACCCAGCTCAATAGCCTTATTTGCATTCATCCAAGTTTCCGCATCCATAAGATGAGAAAGCTTTGCACGGGATTGCCCCGTCTTAATTTCATAGGCATTGATAATGGATTCCTTTACCTCGCCGAGCATTTCAATAGCCTTTTGCATATCTGCATGGTCACCGAAAGCCATCGTCATGGGATTGTGAATCATCATCATTGACGTTGGTGCCATAAGCACCTTAGTGCCTGCCATTGCGATTACAGAAGCTGCACTTGCCGCTAGACCATCAATCTTAACGGTAACATCGCCCTTGTAATCCATCAGCATGGAATAAATCTGACTTGCCGCAACACAATCACCACCCGGCGAATTAATCCAAACCGTAATAGGACCGTCACCGCTAGTCAGCTCTTCCTTAAACATTCGCGGAGTAATGTCATCGTCAAACCAACTTTCCTCGGCAATCGTGCCGTAAAGCTCAAGCACCCGTTCGTGGGGTTCGCTTGCCACTTCGGTTTCGTTTGGCAGAGTCTGATTCCTCCACTTCCAAAACTTCTTCATTTTTATCCGTTTCCTCCTCGTTATTTATATCGCTCTTTGCAAATGCTCCTGCATTTTTCAGAGGTAGCATACTGCCGTTGATAAGGTAAAGGTTGCCGCCTTGCTCGTCTGGGATCAGGTCGAGATTTTCAAGTTCACGGATATCGTTTGCCGACATCCACCCGTTTTGCCTTGCCGTAGCATAACCGCTCATACGGCTAACATAGTCGCCACGGAGCAGTCCTTCCAGGTTGAACTTTATAAACAAGGTCGTTTTTTCCTCTTCGGTAAACAATGCACGGCTCAAAGCTTGCTCCCACCTAATAACCCACGGGTCAAGCGTGTACTTTACAAATTCCAATGATTGCTGCTCAATATTAGAAAAGCTCGATTTTTCAAGGTCACCGACCATATGCGGCGGAACTCTGAAAATACGAGCGATTTCATTAATTTGGAATTTTCGTGTTTCTAGGAACTGTGCCTGCTCCGGGGAGATAGAAATCGGTGTATACTTCATTCCTTCTTCAAGAACAGCCACCTTATGTGCGTTATCAGTACCTCCATATGTGTTTTGCCAACTATCCCTGACTCTTTGCGGGTCCTTAATAACGCCCGGATGTTCAAGCACACCACTAGGTGCTGCGCCATTAGCAAAGAACTTGGCACCATACTCCTCACAGGCTATCGCCATGCCAATTGCATTTTTAGCCATTGCTATAGGTGAATACCCAACTAGGCCATCAAAGCCAAGACCCGGTATATGCAAAACATCATAGCTACTCAATCGGACTATACTGTTTTTCATTGTATCCGCTTCATCCGTAGAGTGTATATATTCGTAATAAAGCATGCCGTTTGCATCACGGTCTACCTTCATTTTATTTGGCATTAAAGGATACAGAGCAACAATCTCTCCCTTTCCGTTCCTTATGATTTGTGCATACGCATTACCCCAAAGGAGCAGATGCGTCATAAGGGTTTCTCTGAAAATAAAGGATGTCATTTCAGGGTTCGGCTCATCGTGAAGTATTCTATAAAGCGGATGGTCTATAGCTTTTTCCTTACCGCCCTTATCGTTGTACCTATAAAGATGTAGTGGTAATCCCGCCACTGCTTCTGACAGTATCCTTACACACGAATACACGGCAGTCATCTGCATTGCACTTTGCTCCGTTACACGTTTTCCACTTGTAGAGCCCCCCATATAAAACGAATAAGTGCTGCCAACCGTTCTATTGTCTACCTTAGGATGGTCTCGTGATTTAAATAATTTGTTTATAAGTCCCATTTTACCTCCCAGTATTTTGAGTATAAGAAAAGCACCCATCATTACTGATAGATGCTTCTATTCATTTTCTCAATCTTTAATTATTATTTTTCAATCAAGTCTTCCATTGAACACCCGAGAGTTTTTGAAAGGCGGTATAGAGTGTCTACGCTTGCTTTGTTTATGTCTTTATTGCGTTGTTCGTACATTTGAATAGACCGTAGACTCACTCCCGATCTATTTGCTAGTTCCACCTGTGTACAACCATACGCTAAACGAATACGCTTCAAATTCGTTTCACTGAAAACCGTTTTGATTTTTTCGTCTATTATATCGACAAACTTACTTATATCCGCCTCGTGCAAGGTGTAATACATATTTTGCAAATCCTCAAACGAAACAACCGTGAATATCTCGCTGAATTTTCTATCCGAATACCACTGATAATATGCTACCGCCCAGCCAATCCAATATTCTCTTGAACGTCCTATCGATTCAACAGAACTTGCATTGATTTCCTTATTTGTGGTTTCCTCTAAAATTTCCAAAACAAGCTCAACTCCGCTTTTGCCAACAAGACAGTTCGGTTCACCCTTTTCCATCCTTTTACTGATTGAACTTACCAAGAATAACTTGATAAAATCCTCACCCGATATATTGCAAATGTTGACGGCATAGTCAAAGGCATCGCCTAAAACCTGCTGTGCTTTACTCAGATATATTTCTTGGTATGCGTGCGTCATCGTTTGTTATACCTCCTCTAATAATATCTTGAATATACAAGCCGTCACTTTCTTCCTCAAGCATTGCAAGGTACATTTGATTGGCATTATCATCTCTTGCCTTACGAAGGTCATAATATTCTTCCTTTTTCGCAATTTCAAAGCCTTTATATCTAAGACACGAAAATGCGTACTGCGATTTGATTACTATTTGTTCACCGAGCTTTCCAAGCCGCATAGCCCTTGCAAGCTGCTCAACGGATATGGCATTGTTCAAAAATGATTCGGCATAATCGAAATACGAATCGTCCGCTCGGTATCCCGTGATTACGTCATATGCATTTACATTGATGCTAAAATTATCAATCAAATATTTTTTTGCTCTGCGAGCGACGGGAGTCTTTAAGGAAAACAACCGATGCTCCACCAAAACTGCAATCCAGTTAAGTATCGTGTACTCGGAACTGTTCAGGTTCAGTATTTTTAAGTACTCGGTATTTAATTCATATTCGTTCGCAAATCCGTCTCGCAAAGACGAAACTGCCCATTCCTTTGCGAGGTCTATGCTTTGCGTACAATAAAATCCCAAACCAAAATCGTTATTCTTCTTTCCCACACCAAAAACAGGTGTTTCTATATTCTTTTCCGAGCCGTGATAGATGGTAATGAATTTT
>CAYWKY010000118.1:0-6048 GCA_964458915.1 uncultured Faecalibacterium sp. | reverse complement strand
ATATTATACTATATAGTGTGCTTAAAAAATAAAAATCAAAAAAAAATAAGGAGGATTATTCAATGGATTCATTCAAAGAAATATGGGAATTGGTTCAACAGGAGCTTCAGCAAAATGTAACAGAAGTTGCCTATAATGTTTGGCTCAGTCCCCTTGAATTTGTATCTTTCAAAAACGACACCATTTATCTTTCAATCAGTGAATTTAAGAAAAACATTATCATTGACAAATTTTTATCTATCATACACGCAACTCTCGAATCAATATTTGGCTTTCATGTCAATGTTGAGTTTGTGGTACCCGAAGACAGAGCAAAGGATAATTCAGGTATTTCTTCTTCCGTTAAAGAGAGTAACGACGAGTACGATTACACATTCAATAATTTCATAACAGGTCCGTCAAATAAATTCGCTTATGCCGCAGCTATGAATGTAGCGAAAAATCCGGGCAGAGCTTACAACC
The DNA here is from genome assembly GCA_964458915.1 of uncultured Faecalibacterium sp. Lineage (GTDB taxonomy): Bacteria > Bacillota > Clostridia > Oscillospirales > Acutalibacteraceae > UBA6857. Next base: position 5,586 of record CAYWKY010000118.1, on the reverse strand, counting down.
CACTTTTTATTTACGGCCACTCAGGTCTTGGTAAAACCCATCTTCTTATGGCTATTATGAATGAGATTAAAGCCAACAACCCTGACGCTGATATAATCTACACAAGCGCAGAGCATTTCACCAACGACCTTATTCACCATATCGGAAATCATAACACTCATATTTTCCATGAGAAATACAGAAGCTGTGATGTGCTTTTAGTCGATGACGTTCAGTTTATTTCACGAGGCGATCAGGTACAAGAGGAGTTTTTCCATACCTTTAACGCTTTGACATCAAACGGCGCTCAAATAGTTCTCACCTCAGACCGTCCGCCTAAGGAAATGATGACTCTTGAAGAGAGACTTCGCACAAGGTTTGAAATGGGTCTTATTGCCGACGTTCAGCCGCCGACACTTGAAACAAGAATGGCTATTGTCAATAAAAAGGCTCTCGACCATGACCTTGAGCTTTCAGACGATATAGTTAAATTTATTGCCGATAACATTAAGAAAAATATCAGACAAATCGAAGGCATTATTAAAAGAATTAAGGCTTATCAGGACGTTGAGGGTGTTAAGGTAAATATGGCTTTGGCAAAAAGAGCCATAAGCGATATTATTAACGACTCTCAACCCGTACCTGTAACAGTTGAGAACATAATAAACGAGGTCGCTCGAACATTTAATGTTTCTCCCGCTGACATAAGAAGCGACAAGAGAAACGCAAGTATCTCACAAGCAAGACAAATCGCTATTTATATCGTCAACCAAGTAACCGGCAGCTCACTTAAGGCTATCGGTACCGAATTTGGCAACAAACACCACTCAACTATTATCTACGCTCTTAAAGAAATCAAAGCGAAATTAGAAAAAGATGTGGCCTTAAAAGCAACGGTTGACGACATAATCAAAAACATAAATGAGAGCTGAGTATTAAACACATTTTTCAACATTCCACACACATTTTTCAACACACTTAACACAGCACTTGACACCTGTGTGGAAAACAAAAAATTTCCAACATTCATTTAAACATTTCAAAAAGCCGAAAAATCCAGATTTTACAAGGGGTTTGAGACTTATTAACAAAACTCACAGCCCCTACTACTACTACTATTAATTAATAATATATTTTATGGATGAAAATTGAAAAAATCGGAAAAGTGGCTTTTTTCAAAAAAACTATTCAAAACTCAATTTACGGAGGTTCAATATGAAAATTCAATGTGACAGTGCAGAGCTTGCTAAGGCCTGCATGAATGTACAAAGAACAGTTTCAAATAAATCAACTATTCCTGCCTTAGAGGGAATTTTGATAGATGCCACTGACGGCAATATTTCACTTACAGGCTATGACCTTGAGGTTGGTTCAACAGCAAAAATTCAAGCTGATGTTATTGAAGAGGGTAAAATCGTTTTAGGAGCAAAAAATCTTTGCGATATTCTCAGAATGATTCCCGGTGACACTGTGTCAATTGAATGTGACGAGAGAAATATCAGCAAAATTAAAAGTGAAGAGACTGAATATTCTCTTATCGGTACCTCAGCAGGCGATTATCCCGACTTGCCGACTATCAGCAAATATACTTCCATAACCTTAGAGCTTGGAACTTTAAAGGATATGATTAAAAAGACTATCTTCTCTGTTTCAACAAGCGAAAGAAATCCTGTTCACACAGGCGTTAAGTTTGAAATAAGTCAGGGCAAAATTATTCTTGTTGCCGTTGACGGAGCAAGACTCGCTATAAGACGAGAGGATATAGATTTTATTTATGAGAGCGAAGAAGATAAGGATAAGGCTCTTGAATTTGTTGTTCCGGCAAAAACATTAAACGAGATATTAAAGCTGGGCGGTGAGGATGACACTCAAATTGTTATTTGCATCGGTGACAGACACATAATTTTTAAATATAAGGAATATGAAATTATTTCTCGCCTTTTAGAGGGTAAGTTTATCGACTATAAGGCTGCTATTCCCATGACTCACTCAACGAGAATTATTGTTCCCACAAGAAGTCTTATAGAGTGCATCGAAAGAACTTCTCTTATTATCACAGATAAATCAAGCCCGGTTCGCTGTGTTATCGAAAACGGTATAATGAAATTTTCTTCTGTTACCGCTGTTGGTACCGCAAGCGATAAGCTGGCAGCAGAAATTGAGGGCAGCAACATTGAAATAGGCTTTAACAATCGCTTTGTTCTTGACGCTCTTAAGGTTTGCGATAACGATGAGGTTAAAATAGACTTAGGCTCATCAAATCAGCCTATTATTATCACTCCTTTAGAGGGTGACAGCTTCTTCTTCCTCATTTTGCCCATAAGAATATAATTTAAAGAGTTGATTCAAATGAAAATTAAAGTTAAGGTTGCCGAAAAAAAGACAGCCGAAATTAAAATCACAACAGAAAATATTCGTCTTGACTCGGCTTTGAAGCTGTCTAACGCAGTTTCAACAGGCGGTCAGGCTAAATGGATAATTCAAGATTCTCTCGTTAAGGTGAACGGCGAAATTTGCCTTTCAAGAGGTAAAAAGCTTTTACCCGGTGACACCTTTGAATATGAAAGAACAGTTTATAAAATAACAAAGTAAAATGAATGTAAATTATCTTCAGGTCAAAAATTTTCGCAATATTGAAAAATGCGAAATAGAACCTTGCGACAATGTTAATGTTATTTTCGGTCAAAACGCTCAGGGTAAAACTAACCTTTTAGAGAGCATTTGGCTTTTCACCGCTTGCCGAAGCTTTAGAGGCTCTAAGGATAGTGAGCTTATTAACTTTAATAGCCAAAAGGCTGTTTTAGATATGGATTTTTACGCTTTCGGCAGAGACCAAAGCGCACATATTGAAATAGGCGACGGCAGAAAGTTTTTTATAGGCGGAGTTAAAAGAAAAGCCAGCGAAGCTATGGGTAGCTTTTTATCTGTTGTTTTTTCTCCCGTTCATTTATCTTTAGTTAAAGACGGACCTTATGAAAGACGAAAATTTCTTGATATTGCCATAAGTCAGCTAAAGCCTAAATATGCTGTGACTCTGTCACAATATAACAAGGCTTTGCAGCAAAGAAATATTCTTTTAAAGGACATAGCTTATCACAGTGAGCTTTATGACACTCTCGATATTTGGGAGGATAGAATATCTTTTTACGGCGCTGAAATAGTACGCCAAAGATTAGGCTATATAAATAAGCTCTCGGCTTATTCTCAAGATATTTATTCGGGTCTTTCTTCAGGCAAGGAAAAGCTTAAAATAGAATACGCTCAGCAAACTGTTATTTCAGGCGATAGCAAGCAGGAGCTTTATGAAAATGTAAAAAATCAGCTTTATTTGTCAAGAAAAAATGATTTGGTAACAGGTTTTACATCTGTTGGACCTCACAGAGATGATTTGTCAATTAAAATAGACGGCTTAAACGCAAGAAGCTATGGCTCACAAGGTCAGCAGCGTTCAGCGGCCTTGGCGCTGAAATTAGGTGAAGCCGCTGTTGTTAAAAGCTTTTCCTGTGAGCAGCCTGTTGCTCTTCTTGACGATGTAATGAGTGAGCTTGACGAAACAAGGCAAAACTATATTTTAAACCACATAAAGGATTGGCAGGTCTTTATTACCTGCTGTGACCCTGCAAATGTCCAAAATTTAATTTCGGGCAAGAAATTCTTAGTTAGCGGCGGAAAGGTTAAGTGATAAAATGTATCTTCATTTAGGCCAGAGCACAGTTATAACCCACGATGAAATAATAGGAATATTTGACCTTGATAATACAACGGTTTCAAAAAACACAAGAAATTATTTGAATATTGCCGAAAAAGAGCATAGAGTTTTTCCTGTGTCAAATGAATTGCCAAAATCATTCATTGTTTGTGGCAAAGACAGTGACATTAAGGTTTATCTGTCTCAAATTTCATGCGCCACACTTTTAAAACGAGCTAAGGAATCAATTTATTAATTTACGGCAGCTGCCGTTTTATATAAACTAAACTAAAAATCGACAAATTTTTAAAATAACGAAACGGAGGTATTAGCCATGGATGAAATCAAGGCTAACGCTGAAAATCAGGAAGTAAGAACAGTAGACGAAATAGTGGACGACATAATCGAAACTATGGATACAGTTGTTACGGAAGAGTATACCGCCGATGCAATTCAGGTTCTTGAGGGTCTTGAGGCTGTTAGAAAGCGTCCGGGTATGTATATCGGTTCAACGGGACCCAGAGGTCTTCATCACCTTGTATACGAAATAGTTGACAACTCAATTGACGAGGCACTCGCAGGCTATTGCACCCATATCGAGGTTGAAATTTTACCCGGCGATGTAATCACCGTCAGAGATAACGGTCGTGGTATTCCCGTTGGCATTAATGAGCAGCAGGGTCTTCCCGCTGTTACTGTTGTACTCACTGTACTTCACGCCGGCGGTAAGTTTGGCGGCAGCGGATATAAAGTATCAGGCGGTCTTCACGGTGTTGGTTCGTCAGTTGTTAACGCACTTTCAGAATATTTGGAGGTTGAGGTTTCACAAAACGGACATGTTCATCACCAAAGATTTGAAAGAGGTAACATTGCAACTAATTTGACTGTTATCGGTGATACAGATAAAACAGGTACATTTATTAAATTTAAGCCTGATGCTCTTATTTTCCAAGAAACTACACAGTACGATTATGAAACACTTAAAAATCATCTTCGTGAATCAGCCTTCTTAAATGCAGGTCTTGCTATCACTCTTACAGATAAAAGAGATCCTGAAAATATTATCGAGGACCATTTCTGCTACGAGGGTGGTATAGGTTCATTTGTTGAGCATATTGGTGAAACCTACGGCTTGACACCTATTCACGAAAAGGTTATTCACTTCTCATGTGTTGACGGCGACAAGAGCGCAGAGGTTGCTCTTATGTATAACGACGGCTATAAGGAAAGAATTTTCTCTTATGCTAATAATGTTAATACTGTTGACGGCGGTACTCATGAGACAGGCTTTAAAACAGCTTTAACTAAGGTTTTTAACGAATACGGCAAAAAATACGGCTATTTAAAGGACGCAGACACAAAGCTCACCGGTGAAGATTGCCGTGAGGGTATTGTCGCTGTAATTTCCGTTAAGTTAACAGAGGCTCAGTTTGAGGGTCAGACCAAGGGTAAGCTGGGTAACACAGAAATGACAAAGCTTGTAAACAACACAGTTTACACTAAGCTGACAGACTATTTTGAAGAAAATCCTGCTATAGCTAAGGCTATTGTTTCAAAGTCACTTGACGCTTCAAGAGCAAGAGAGGCTGCAAGAAGAGCAAGAGAAGCTGCAAGAAGAAAATCTCCCCTTGAAAGCAACTCACTTCCCGGTAAGCTCGCAGACTGCACAGAAAAAGACCCGTCTAAAACCGAAATTTACATCGTAGAGGGTGACTCTGCAGGTGGCTCAGCTAAAGAGGGTAGAGACAGAACTATTCAGGCTATTCTTCCTCTTTGGGGTAAAATGCTCAACGTAGAAAAGAGCAGACCCGATAAGGTTATTTCAAACGAAAAGCTTTTGCCTGTTGTTACAGCTTTAGGCGCAGGCTTTAATGAAGATTTTGATGTTAACAAGCTCAGATACCACAAGGTTGTTATTA
>CAYWKY010000117.1:0-6062 GCA_964458915.1 uncultured Faecalibacterium sp. | reverse complement strand
GTGTTTTTGGGAAGAGCCTTAGCCTGTGAAAGCTCAGAAAGAATGTCTTCCTTTTTCATGTTGTAAAGACCTTCGAGGCCTGCCTTATAAACAACATTGTAGGCTTCAAGCTTTGCCTTATAATAGTCTGTTGAGAATTTGTCCAGCTCATCGCAAACGAACTTAGCGATTTCAATATCCTCGTTATGTTTAAGGGCTTCTTTATAAGCTTTCTTGTCGTTTTTCTTGTCGGCTTTTGTGAGAACAACTGTCTCTTCTTTAGCCAGCTCTCTTGATTCTCTGATAATATCAATAGCCTCAACGAGAGTTCTGTCGTTTCTTATACCGTTACCGTAGTCCTCAAACATTGCACGAATTCTAAGTACACTAACAACTGACTTTTGTTTCTTCTCGTTAAAGTCGTACCAGAAGTAGGGGATAACATTCATGAGTGCGCCAACGGCAGCGACGATGATAAGCACTCTGAGAAGTGGCAGGAGTACATCAAGGTCATAAAGAGCCGAATAAGCGTTGGTGTAGTTATCCTGACCGCTTGCGAGCTGCTCAGCAAGGATTTGACCTACAGTTTTGCCGTCGCCAAGCATACGGTCTAAAACTGTTGGATTAGAGGTAACTGATGCTGCGTTTTCTCTTGTTATACCACCCTTTTCATAAACGATGGGAAGTACACCGGAGGTAATCAGAGCGATAACCTGACCTATTGTTGCAACAGCTGAGAACATACCGTCGATTCTTTCGCCTGTTTTATATTGCTGATAGTCTCTGATGTCAGCCTGAATAGCAGGGTTGAGAATATGTGCGAATGAACCCATGAATGCGTTGAGATAAAGGCAAAGAAGAATCATCCATATGGTCATGCCGTCAATTTGAATTGTAAAGGGCAGCATCATGAGAATGAAAATAATATTGAAAATGTTTGTTACAACTAAAACTGCTTTCTTGCCCCATTTGCGAATACAGAAGGGAGCTAAGAGCATACCCCAAAGTGAAGCGTTGCCATAGATTGTGTAAATAAGACCGTACTGATTACCTGAGCAGGCACCGCCATAGTTGTAAACCCAATAAAGAATGTTACTGTAAGCAATCTCAAGGAAGCCTATCCATGAAGCAAGGGAAATTATCCAGAAATACTTATTCTTTGCAACTGCTTTAAGAGCGTCAAGGAATTTGATTTGTACAACGTGGGTTCTTGCCTGAACGATCTTTTCCTCGGTGTACTTATAAACAACAATGCAAAGAAGTATGCCAAGTACAGCAAGAATGGGATATAAGAGTCTATAAACACGAATATCTGTTGTGTTTGTTTTAAAGATATTTTGCGCGATAATTGGAGTGATAAGATTAACAACTGTTGGAGCAAAGGAGTAAACAACTGATTTTACAGATGAAACGTCGGCACGCTCTTGAGTGTTAGGTGAAAGAACGTGGATAAGATTTTCATAAGCGTCATAGAAGAAATTGTAGAAGAAATAGAGCAACAGGTTAAAAATCATAACCAATGTACATTTAACAACATATGAAATACTCTCTCCAAAGACTATGCCGTCACCGAAAAGCTTTCCGAAGCTGTCATATGGGAACCAAACCATGAGTATGCAAATAATCGCCGTGGGTATTGCCATAGTGACAATGTATGGGCGGTATTTACCTGCTTTATTTCTTGTGTTATCGATAATGTTAGCTCTGATACCTGTAAGGGGAATGTTAGCTAAAATAGCGATAACATACATTATGTACATATCCGTTGGGTCTATACCCAAGGTGCTTGAAAGAAGTGTATTAGTGGTTGCAAGCATACAGGCTGTGCCTAAGGTGATAATCATATATGCACCTATGCCACCGCCGGAGTAAGCAGCAATCTCCTTAAATGTCATGTACCTTCCCGGCATTGGAATGTTCCAATACTGTGAAAAATCGGAAAGGATGTTTTTAATTTTTTGTGTCAAAATTTTTCCTCCTCGGCTTTAATTTTTCGATTGGTATATATAAATAAAACACCAATTATACCAATTACACATTATATCATAAAACAAAAGTCAATACCATAATTTGAAAGTAATATAAAAAAATTTGGATAGTTTAAACATATAAATGCTTTCTGTTTTGGTTATTGTGCTAAATAAAGAAAGGCGACAGATGCTTCTGCCATCTGCCGCCGAAAAGACGATATTAAGCTATAGTCAGCCTGAGCTGATTTTACATTTTTGTTCCTTTTGCTCCCTTTGTACCACCGCCGAGCTTTACTCCCTGCAAAACATTTGAGTCAAAGGTATAAGTGATGTTTTCGCTTTCACGCTCACGCTTGAGAGCAAGAGAAATCATTCTGTCGAGAAGCTCAGAATATTTTACTCCAACAGGCTCCCAAAGATAGAATGAAAGTGAGCCGGGGATAGTGTTGATTTCATTGAGCCAAATGTTGCCGGTTTTAGTGTCCATCATAAAGTCGATTCTTGACACACCGCTACAGCCGAGGCACTTAAAGGCTTTCACTGCAAGCTCACGAATGGTCTGTCTTTGCTCGCTTGTGATGTCGGCAGGAATTTTTCTCTTAAGAGTTGCCATACCCTTACTGCCTGATGCCTTAGCGCCACCCTTAACGCCGCCTTTAGCACCTTTTGCACTGCCGTCACCGATATATTTTTCTGCGAAAGTGAGAATTTTATCACTCGAAATAGGCTCCTCACATTCTGAGGCTTCTGCGTTTTCATAGTCACCCAGGACAGAACAGTTGATTTCCTTAAGATTTTGAACTGCTGTTTCAACAAGAACCTTGCCTGCGTACTGGAAAGCGGTTTCAAGTGAATCATAAAGCTCTGTGCGGTTTTCAGCCTTTGAAATACCGATTGATGAGCCAAGGTTGACAGGCTTTACAATAACCGGATAGCCGATAGCGCTTTCAATTTCTTCCACAATAGCATCTTCGTTTTCGTCGTAAACATTAGATGTATAGCATTTGCAGTCTAAAACAGGAACGCCGTTATCCTTAAGCACTGTTTTCATAACATACTTATCCATGCCCACTGAGGAGGAGAGCACATCACAGCCAACATAGGGGATATTCATCATGTGAAGATAGCCCTGAAGAGTACCGTCCTCAACATTTGTTCCGTGAACTATGGGGAAAGCCACATCAATATAGTCAACATATCCCTTTGAAAGTATTTTTTGAGGGTACTTAATAAGCTTGAGCTTATTTTCGTCCCAAACCATAATAACACGCTGAGAGGATTTAATAAGAGAATTAATATCTGTATAGGATTCGATTTTGCCTACATTTTCACCCACATAAAACTCGTTGTTTTTAGTTATGTATATGGGTATAACATCGTACTTGCTTTTGTCAAGATATCCAATTGCCTGAATAGCAGAGATAACAGAGATTTCGTGTTCTACGCTTTTTCCGCCGAAAAGCACACCGACTTTAATTTTCATAATATATCGCACCTTCCTAAAAGATTAATAGTTATCGGGCAGGTCATTTTCAAGAAGAACTATCTTTTTAAGACCCTTTGAATTTAAGGCATAAACATGATTTAAAGCATCGCTTATATTTGAAGCGATATATATTTTACTCTCATCGTAGTTTTTGTCAAGCAGTCCTGCTTTTATTGGTACTGCCTGCTTTGCGCCAACGAGAACAACATAATCGCACACCGAAGCAGCATTCTGACCGAATTCACGGTTAAGCTCATCTTGTTTACTGCCAAGCTCCACCATGCCGGGGGTAACAAGAATCTTATAGCCGTTAAACAAGCTGAGAGCTTCAAGCGCCGCTTTAGTACCGCTGGGATTTGAGTTATATGCGTCGTCAATAATAGCCATGTTGCCCTTATCGCTGAGCTGAAGTCTGTGAGGTACACCCTCTAACTTTCTGACGGGGGAGCGAAGCTCTTTAAGCTCTATGCCCATTTGATGGCTGACAGCAATTGCACCGACAATGTTAAGAACATTATGTCTGCCTATAAGCTTTGTTGAAAATTCCTGAGTTTCGCCGTTTGGAGCTTTAACAGTGAAGGTTGTTCCACGCTCGGAAACAGAAATATCATAGGCTGTGTAGTCGCCGTTTTCAAGGCTGTATGAAATATTGTTTCTGTCGCCTTTATATGAAGCGATATTTTCATCGTCACCGTTGAGGAAAAGCATACCGCCTTCAGGCAAAGCATCGGCAAGCTCAAACTTAGTTGACTTAATTGCATCAAGAGTTTTGAATGACTCTAAGTGCTGAGGGCCTATGGAGGTGATAATTCCGTGGTGAGGGTGAACGATGTCGCAAAGCTCTTTAATGTCACCGACCCACTTAGCACCCATTTCGCAAACAAAAATTTCATGGGTAGCCTTAAGAGAGCCTCTTATAGTTTTAACGACACCCATAGGTGTGTTATAGCTTTCCGGGGTCATAAGAACATTATATTTTGATTTAAGAAGGGTTGTGAGATAATATTTTACGCTTGTTTTGCCATAGCTACCTGTGATGCCGATAATTTTAAGGTTGGGGCAAGCTTTGAGCATCTTTTTAGCGTCGTTTGTGTAGTATCTGTTTATGCTAAGCTCCACAGGCTTGTTGATTAAGTTGGCAACAAGAATGATAACCGGAGATAAAGCATAAATTATTGCCATTGTGAAAAATGCATAGGTTTCATGAGAGGACATAATACCTTTGATTGTTGTTGGCACAAGGAAAATAAGTGTGAGAACAACACAAGTGAAAAGCATACGCTTAACTCTCGGAGTGTAAACTAAAGGCTTCTTAGCTTTTTTAGGCTTTTCTACAGGAATTGCAGTGAGGAAAAGTACCCCAAGGCAAATGCCCTTGAAAATGGGAGAAGCTGAAATCAAAACCACAATGAGGGCAAGAACTGAAATTAAGCTATGAGCCAAATATTTTGAGAAGTTTTGCTTTATCCATTTAGTGTGGGTATCAAAGCGGTATGAGTTGAGCTGAAAAAAATGTACCGAGTCAATGACCGACATTGCACAGGACACAAAAAACAGTGCCATTGAAATAAAAACTAAAGCTGTTGTCATAAATAAAAATCCTTTCGTAACATTATAAGTCGATTTTCATAAAGCTTGCGAGTACCCTGCCGTATTGAGCTTGACATTCAAGGAAGCTGTAATGTCCCGCACCCTCAAAGGTGACAAGACCGGCTTCAGGCATAAGCTTTTCCATAAGCTTTGCGTCGGAAAGTGGGGTAGCGTCGTCAAGAGTACCCCAAATAAGCAGTGTGGGAGCTTTAACATTTGGCATAAGCTCAGTGAGATCTTCTTCCACCACCTTGACAAGAGTTTGTCTCATCATAGGTGAAGCTGCATTATAGTCTGCTGAGCCGTTTTTCTTTCTCAAATTTTCCAAAGCATCGGGGAACATTTTTTGCACTGCAGAAGAGGAATAAATATTTTTTGTGGCTTTATAAATGTTCTGCTTTGCCTTTTGCTTAAAGGTCTTTTTAGGCTTTACACCTGCTGAGTCAACGAGGATAATTTTGTCAATTTCAAAGGGCAAAGCTCTCGAACACATTTTAATAATAACTCTGCCACCAAAGGAGTGTCCTAAAAGAGTGACCTTTTTAGGACTGTAGCTTTCAATGAATTTTAATACGAAATCCACATAATCGTCAACACACCAAGGCTCTTTCGGTTCATCGCTTTCACCAAAGCCGGGCATATCCATAGCTACGACCTTATATTTTTTTGACAGTACGCTGACAGTGTGGTTGAAAAGGGTAATATTACTTCCCCAGCCGTGAAGAAGCACCACAAGTTCACCCTCGCCTTGCTCAAGGTAGTTTATATTAAGTGAGTCGATTGTTCTAAACAAATAGACCAACTTCCTTTCTGAAAAAACATATTAATAAAAATGAGCGCAATGCTACATTATAAAGTATACATACTGATTTATTATAGCATAATTAAAAGGAAAATTCCATATAAAAGTCTTATTTATTTATAGTTTTAAAAAAGTTTTTCACCCTTATGTTATTTTTTCATATCTTGTGGTAAAATAAAAACTGTAAAACATTAAAAGCAGGTGGAAAAATGACAGATATAATTATAATCGGTGG
>CAYWKY010000116.1:0-6082 GCA_964458915.1 uncultured Faecalibacterium sp. | reverse complement strand
GGTATAATGTATAAGGATAAATTTGTAAAGCTATATGTAAAGCGATTTTGAAAGGAAAAATTATATGGTTCAGTTTGAAGAATTAAGATTGAAGTTAATGGAAAGCGAAAAGCCATTAAATGAGCTTGCTGCCGCTTTAGGTCTTGAAGAAATGGCAAAGGAAATAGCTAATTTAGAGCAGCAAACTGCCGCCGAAGACTTTTGGGGCGATTTACAAAATTCACAAAAGGTGCTTCAGAGAATATCATCACTTAAAAATAAAATCAAAGCTTATGAGGACCTTAAAAGTGCATATGAGGATGCTCTTGTTATGATAGAGCTTTCCGATGAGGAGGGTGACTTAGATTTACTCCCCGAATGTCAAAGCAGTGTTGAAGCAGTTGAAAAGGAGCTTGACAAACAAACTCTTGCAACACTTCTTTCAGGCGAATATGACAATAACAACGCAATTCTTACTTTCCACGCAGGTGCCGGCGGTACCGAGGCGCAGGACTGGTGTCAAATGCTCTTTAGAATGTACGGTCAGTGGGCAACAAAGCATGGCTTTAAGTTTACAACTGTTGACTTCCTTGACGGCGATGAAGCAGGTCTTAAATCTGCCACAGTTGTTATCGAGGGCGAAAACGCATACGGCTATCTTAAAAGCGAAATGGGCGTTCACCGTCTTGTTCGTGTTTCACCCTTTGATTCATCAGGCCGCCGCCACACCTCCTTTGCTTCTCTTGAGGTTATGCCCGAAATTGACGACACAATTGAGGTTGAAATTAGAGAAGAAGACATTAAAATGGAAGTTTACCGTGCTTCCGGTGCAGGCGGACAAAAGGTTAACAAGACCTCATCTGCTGTTCGTCTTATTCATGAGCCTACAGGCATTGTTGTTTCCTGTCAGGTTGAAAGAAGCCAGCATCAAAACAGAGAAGTTTGTATGAGAATGCTCAAATCAAAGCTTATTGAAATTAAAGAAAGAGAGCATCTTGACAAAATTGAGGATATTAAGGGCGACCAGAAAGAAATCGGCTGGGGCAGCCAGATTCGTTCCTATGTTTTCATGCCCTATACCTTAGCTAAGGACCACAGAACAGGCTTTGAAATGGGTAACATTAACGCAGTTATGGACGGCGACATTGACGGCTTCATAAACGCATATCTTAAAAAGCAATCACTTGACGCATTAAACGCATAATCAATAAACCACTCGCAATGGGAAAATCTCACGGCGAGTGGTATTTTTTTATAAAACAAAGAGAAAAGCTTTTTTACTCTCTAAAGCCTTGACAAAGGAATTTTATTGGATTATTATCTGAGTAGAAATAATAATTTAGGAGGAAGTTATGAATTCTATTCGTTCAATTTTTTACAAAATTTTCGGCAAAATCAGCAGCGCTCTTCTTTCGCTTCTTGCCGCAATCGGTCTTATTTCGGGTACTATTGCACCCGGTGCAGACATTATCACATTCAAAAACAATGATGAAATTAAGGTTTCAGCTGTCTTTTTATCAGATATACATATAAAAGACGACGATGTTAGTACCAAACAGCTTCAGCGCGCCCTTGATGACATAAACAAAGCTGAAAAGGCTTTTGATTTATTGGTACTGCCCGGTGACATAACAGATAAAGGCAATACCTTTAATTTAGCTTGGCAAACACTTGAAAATTCAGGTGTTCCGGCTACAATTTTACCTGCAATGGGTAACCATGATGTAGGCTCAACCTTTGAAAACGCAAAGCAGGAAATTTCAGCTAAGGCTTCCCGGTACACAGGACAGAAAATAGACAAAACCTATTATTCCTATGACAAAAACGGCTACACATTTATAGTTATGGGGTCTGATGAGCCGACAAGCGAAAAAGCCCATATTTCCGCCGAGCAGCTTTCTTTCCTTGACAGTGAGCTTGAAAGAGGAACAAAAGACGGAAAACCCACATTTGTTATTTGTCACTTTCCTCTTGAAAATACCCACGGCTTGCCTGATGTGTGGCGTGTCAGCGGTGGAGATATAGGCGCACAGTCAGGTGAAATCAGAGAAATTTTAACTAAATATAAAAATGTCTTTTATATTAACGGCCATCTTCACACAGGAATCAGCAAACACTCACTTGAAGTTTTAGACGAAGAAAACGGTGTTTACTCAATTAATCTTCCTGCTTACGGTCAACCTAATGCTCTTGGTACATTTAAAAACAGCGGTATCGGAACATATATGCAGGTATATGAAAATGAGGTAATTTTCACTGCAAGAAATTTCAAGGATTCAAAAGCTTTAAGCGGATATGAAAGAAGCTTTGAGCTTAAATAAGCTTTAGGAGTTAATAGGGGACAGGTACATTTTGTGTTCTGCAACACAAAAGTACCTGTCCCCTATGGCTTCCTGGCTTATTATTAACCTACAACCTCTGCGAAAGCGTTAATAATCGTTGAGGCTGTGTTTTTGCCCAAGGACACAAATTCAATGCTCTTGCTGTCCTCGTGGAGCATGGACATATAATCATTATCGGGTACGATATAACCGATTTGGTCATTAGCAAGACCTATTACATTAAGAACTCTGTCACTGCCTGAAGAAGTAACTATATCTTGAAGTGAGGGATAATTAAAATCTTCCCCTGACCAGGAGTATTCGCTTGTAAGATAGCCACCGTAAGCAATTTCAGGTGCAAGCTCACCGGGAATAATTGCGAAAGCAAGATCATCGCCAATTTCCATGTAGCCAACCTCAGTGAGTACAAAATAATCGGTTTTATCAATTCTAACAATATTCTCAAACAGGCTTGCTTTACCTGCCAGCAGGAGTACCGCATTAGTTAAGGGAACAAGAGTCTCTTTATATCTGATGTTGAGAAGGGGGGAGATTTCTTTTTCCTCAGTGATTTTTGTCAGTACACTGCCGATGGATTTACCGAAGCCCTTTGTGGTTTCCATGCGGTTTGCTTCTTCACTGTAATCCACAACGGTGTTTTCATTTCTGCTTTGAGTGTTGCAAAGCTCTGCGCCTAAAACGAACATAACATTTGCGCCGTAATCGTTAATAACCTGCTCAGCATAATATGGATAGTCGCCTGTTACAAGAGTACCGGCAGCACCGTTGCCTACGCAGTGAATTTGAGATGAAACGATCCATGTTTCCTTTGAGCCGTTTTCCGGAACAAAACGAAGTCTGTTAAAGTTGGGGTCGTTTATGTAGGGCTGACGCTTATCGTGAATATATTTTGTTGCATCGGCTGAACCTAAATAGAGCTTGCCTGAGGTCATGTTGCCAACAGCAGACTTAATGGAATCAATTGTTGTGTTAAAAAGATTTTCCATATATTCTTCGCTTTTGCCGTTTTCTGTTTGCACTCCGAAAAGAGTACGAGCAGGGTTAAGCAGAACCATATTGAATATATCTCCGTTCATTCCGAAGGTGTCAACGGCACTGTGCTGATGAAGCACTGAAACAGTTATGGAGTTGATACCGTTTTCTTCTGCCCAAGAAGCGAGTCTTGTTCTGATTTCACGAACATCTGAAAGTGCAATTCCATAGGAATCAAGCACTGCGAAAACTGCTGTACCTCTGCCTGTTGAGTCGTTAAGAGCAACTGTTCTGACAAAAAGGTCATCTTCCACACCTGTAGCAAGCTTGCCTTTAACTCCGATTGAGCCGGCAACATAATATTTGCCCACAACATCCTGCTTATTTTCCGGCAAAAGGCTTCTTGAATCGTAGCCTAAATACCAACTGTCGCCTGAATTTTCTTTAGAGATAAACTCTTTTGTACCCTGCATAAAGCCGGGAACATCTTCTTTGTCAAACCAGCTTTTCGGTGTTGGGAAAAAGCTGGCAAGAGCCTTTACCACTGAGCTTAAAGCGCTGTCGAGAAGATCAAAAACTGTTCGTTCAGCTTTACTTGCCACAAAAAGCTCTTTTTCGTTCACTTGAGTGCCTACAGAAGCAAAGCAGGTGAATGTCATAGAGAAAACGAGAGTTAATGCCAAAAGAAAAGCTAAGATTTTTTTAAAAGATTTCATATACGTTCTCCTTTTCATTTAGTTTAAAATAATTCTATCACAAAGGACTTTGACCGTCAAGAGTCGAGGTGAATTGCAATAAAAAATCTTTCCGGCTTTTTATTATTTAGCTGTGACTGCCTTTGTTCGGCAGAGTACCAAAAAAGCCAAAAATTAGAGAAAGAAAGCTAAAAAGAAGGCTACAGGTAAATCTATGTAATTTTATAAAATTTCATTGACAAAATCATAAGCATATTATAATATTAATTTAAGGTAGATGTGTCAAAATCGCCTTAAATCAATTGGCAGAAAGAAGGTTTTAGTGATGAAAGAAATGACCTTATTTTGGCTTGCGGCAATGGTAATTTTGTTTATCGTTGAGGCGGCAACGGTCAATCTTGTTACAATTTGGTTTGCCTTTGGTGCTTTGGCGGCGCTTATTGTCAGCCTTGCTCACGGTTCACTGTGGCTTCAGGTGATAAGCTTTGTGGCTGTTACGGTTATAACCTTTATTCCCACAAGAGCCTTGGCGAAGAAATTTTTCAGCCAAAAAACTCATCAGCCCACGAACGCCGATATTGTTATCGGGAAGCCTTGCACTGTAACTCAAGACATTGATAACATTGGCGGTACCGGCGCAGTAAAATGTATGGGTAAGGAATGGACGGCTCGCAGCGAAAGCGGTGAAGAAATTAAGTCCGGCGAGGTTGTAACAGCTGTGGCTATTGACGGTGTTAAGCTTATAGTGAAATAATAAGCGAAGAAATGCCAAAAATATCACAATTAATCGTACCTAAACGGTGCAGTTAATAATAGTATAATATAAAAAGGTGATTCAGCTATGAAATTTAGTCTTATTATTGTCAGCGTAATTATTATTATCGCAGTGGCAATACTCATCAAAAACATTCGTGTCGTTCAGCAAGCAAAGGCATTTGTTATTGAGCGTTTAGGCGCTTATCACACAACTTGGACAGTCGGCCTTCATTTTAAAATACCTTTCATTGAAAAGGTAGCTAAAATTGTGTCTTTAAAAGAGCAGGTCGTTGATTTCCCACCTCAGCCTGTTATTACAAAGGATAATGTAACAATGCAAATTGATACGGTTCTTTATTTTCAAATAACAGACCCTAAAATGTATACCTATGGTGTTGAGCATCCCTTAACAGCTATTGAAAATCTCAGCGCAACCACACTTCGTAACATTATAGGTGAGCTTGAGCTAGACCAAACACTAACTTCAAGAGACATTATTAACAGCAAAATGCGTTCTATTCTCGATGAAGCAACTGACCCATGGGGTATTAAGGTAAACAGAGTTGAGCTTAAAAATATTTTGCCGCCGAGAGAAATTCAAGACGCAATGGAAAAGCAGATGAAAGCAGAGCGTGAGCGCCGTGAATCTATCCTTAAAGCTGAGGGTGAGAAAAAGAGCGCCATTCTTATTGCCGAGGGTGAAAAGGAAAGCTCAATTCTTCGTGCTGATGCACAAAAGCAAGCCCATATTCTTGAAGCTGAGGGTCAAGCTCAGGCCATTATTAAGGTACAGCAGGCAACAGCAGAGGGTATCAGACTTTTAAATGAAGCCGGAGCCAGCGAAGAGGTTATTAAGCTTCGTGCCCTTGAAGCTTTCCAGGCGGCAGCTGATGGCAAGGCAACAAAAATAATTATTCCTTCTGAAATTCAGGGACTTGCCGGTCTTGCAACCTCACTTAAAGAGGTTATCACAGAAGACAAAAAATAAACCAAAAACAAAATTATAGCTTCGAGCCTTGCCTTTACAACTAATGGCAAGGCTATTTTCTAAAGGGAGAAACAAAAAAACAGAAAAAAATAAAAAAAATTCAAAAAAAGGGTTGACATTCGCCCAAACTTGTAATATAATATGCAAGCACCAATGAGGTGTCGTTATGTGGCGGTATAGCTCAGTTGGCTAGAGCATTCGGTTCATACCCGGAGTGTCGTAGGTTCAAATCCCACTGCCGCTACCAACTTCTTAAAATACCGAGCTCCGGCACAGCCGTCTCGTTAATATATATATGGCCCGGTGGTCAAGCGGTTAAGACACCGCCCTTTCACGGCGGTAACACGAGT
>CAYWKY010000115.1:0-6147 GCA_964458915.1 uncultured Faecalibacterium sp. | reverse complement strand
TGTCGCTTTCAGCTAAACAGCGTCTTGTTTGCTGAATTAACCAAAGTCCGCTAATATTTTTTAGGAAGTTTATTTTTCCGTTAGCACCTATCTCATTTGAAAGCTCTAAGGCATTGCTCTGCTTCGTCATAACAGGACTATCTGTCTCACAGCCGATAAGTGACCAAGTACCGCAGGAAAGAAAAGCTGCGTTTTCGCTTTTTGACGGCATAGCCGCAACAGCGCACTGAGTGTCATGACCTGCAACGCTGATAACGGGAATACCATTATACTCACCATTTACAGTGGCACTCTCACAAATGGGCGGGAAAAGCTCCTTATTAATATCAAATGCAGAAAGTACCTTTTCGCTCCAAGACTTTTTGTTCATGTCCAGCATCTGTGAAGTTGAAGCAATAGATATTTCGCAAACCTTTTCGCCTGTGAGAAGATAAGCGAATAAATCCGGCATAAATAAAAGCTTGTCAGCTTTTTCTATATTATCGTCACTTAAAAGCTGAAAAAGTGTGTTGATGTTCATTATCTGATTGCCTGTCTCGCCATAAATTTCATCGGCACTAAGCTTTTCAAAAGCCTGTTGCAATGCGTTGGCAGTTCTCTCGTCACGATAATGATAAGGCTCATGGATAATTTTTCCGTCTTTATCTAAAAGAGCATAGTCAACTCCCCATGTGTCAAATGCAATGGAGTCTATCTCCCCCGCCTTAGCTATAGCCAACTTAATTTCACTGAAAATCATGTCTATATCGTGGCAAACATGACCATCAACTGTTTTAGGAATATTTTCAAAACGATGAATTTCCTCATAGGCGATATTTTTGCCGTCAAAAGTGGCTTTAATTGCTCTGCCCGTTGAAGCTCCGAAGTCAAAAGCTAAAACTGTTTTCATTTGACCACACCCTTTTTAAGCAGAATGTTAGCATAAATTGCTTTCTCACCTGTGGCAATAATAAGATATGCGCCCTTCGCTCTGTCGTAAAAATCAAAACGCTCGGTGAACTCAATATCGTGATGCTCAGGCTCATGCTTTGAGAGAATTTCCTCATAGGTGTTCCAAATTTCAGGCTTACCGCAGGTGTCACCTGCAACGACCTGCATTAAAGCAACCGGCTTTTCAGTGTATGTATCAAGGGGAATCAGCTTTAAAACAGCGTCAAGGATTTCAGGTACACCATGTCCGTCTGCTCGAACAACAACTGCATTTTTGCCAACGCTGTGGCAAGGGAAATTGCCGTCTGCTATAACAAGCTCGTCACCATGACCCATTTCAGCCAGCGCCTTTAAAAGCTCAGGCGATATAATCGGTGATATTCCTTTAAGCATAGTTTATACCTCTCAGTCCTTTTTGTGAAGCATATCATCTTCGGGATTGAATACCTTGTATCCGGGATGACGGCCTGTAACTCTATAATAGCCTCTAAGGTCAATTAACTTTTGAATGTTTTCACGGCTGATGTCGTGGCTTCCGCCAAGGATAACCGCATTGATTGTGATTTTTGCCCAAAGCTCAAGGCTTTCCATTCTATAAAAGGCTGTTATAACATCGCTACCAACAGCGAGAGCACCGTGATTTTCAAGAAGCATAACATCATGCTCTTCAAGATAAGGCTCGATTGAGTCTGGTACCTCTGAGGTTGAGGGTGTGCCATAAGGTGTGAGGGGTACACTGCCGATAACTGCAACATCTTCAATCATGTTATACATATCCATTGCCTTGTGTGCAACGGCAAATCCTGTTGCTCCCGGCGGATGAGCGTGAATTACACTGAAAACATCCTCTCTCTTGTCATAGCAGCGAAGGTGCATTTTAATTTCGCTTGAGGGACGGTAGCCTTCCTGGGCTTCAAGAATATTGCCGTCTTTGTCGAGTATAACAAGCTTTTCGGGTGTTATAAATGACTTGCTTATGCCGGTTGGTGTTGCAATAATTCTGCCGTCGGGGAGCTTTGCGCTGACATTGCCATCGTTAGCTGCAACCCAGCCGAGCTGCCACATTTTATGACAGACATCGCAAATTTGTTCTTTAATTTGCTGTAAAGTATCCATAGAAAATCTCCTATTAACTATAAAATTTATTTTAGTATAACAAATCTTAGCAATGATTTCAACAAAAAAATACAAAGTTTTAAAAACACCGCAGAAGCCATTTAACAATGCTTTCTGCGGCGCAAATATTTAATTAGAGAGGCACTGTGCTAAAGAATTATCTTCAAGCAAAGTGTTGAGATTATAAAGGAACAACACATGAGTGAAATCGTTTTCCTTTATGATACTGTCAAGACTGTCGGTGAGATACCTTGGGTCTATAACCACAATTTTATTAAAATAAGGTGTGAGCATGGGAATTATACAGTTAGCGTAAGAATCCTTTATCAGCAACAAGGTATTTTCAGACTGAGACACTGTTGAAATAATAACCTTATCATAGTTTCCGCCAAGGAAAACCTCATAATGATTTTTCTGATTCAGCTTTTCTTTAAAGAACAAGGAGGCTGTTTTCTCCCCCGATTGCTCAAAATCTACTATATAAGTACCCTGAGATTTTGCCGGCACGCAAATTTCCACCTGGTCATAGGTGTCGTGTACCCCTGTCGTAGAGGAAAGAGTACCTTGAAAAGATGTTGACACAGTGTAAAAATCAAACTTCGGCTCTAATTTTACATTTGAGTAAGAAGTACCCGATGTGCTGAGCTTCCATTTGGAATTAAGAGAATTGAAAACCTTTTTAGCTGCCTTAGTCGTCCAATGGTGGTCAGTTTTATAATAAAGAAGATAGTCGTCTTTTTCTCTGCTCTTTTCAAAAAGCGAACACACATCAAGCTTAGTTATAGTCTTGTCATTTAAAAGGGAATAAAACTGCTCAATTTGCTCACCTTGACTTGGCAGTTCCAAATAATCGGGCAATTTATCAGCATATATATAAGACGAATTAGGTGCAAGGATAAATGCTTTTTTTAAATTCTTGTTTTTCTTTGAAAAAGCAAGAATCGCATCGGTTATACTTTTAACGCTATCCTCGTTGTAATCGCTTTGGGAATCGAACAAAAAGCCATCCTTGCCAATATACACACCGTTTTCTTTGTTTTTGCCTAAAACTCTATCGGTTAGAGTTTTAATGGATATAAAATTATCTCTGAAAGGGAACTGGTCAGTCAGGTACGTCTCAAAGCCCTTCATAAAGCTTCCGTCAACTAAAGAGGAGACAGATAATTTTGGCATTGAGGCGAGAACTCTGTTTTCGCTTTCAGAAAATGCCTTGTCATCTGCCAAAAGGTGAAAGCCTGCCACACCGAATATGCCCACTATAAACACAAGCACTACAATTGCACTTATAACCTTGCCTTTAACTGAAGAGCTGTATTCACTTTCAAAGTTTTCATCGTAATTAGTTTCGGTTTTGTCTGAATACATATTTTTCATCCTTAATTAAAATCTGAAATACAAGAAGGGATTGTAGCTCTCACTAATAAGATAAGCTACACAAAGGGCGAAAATAACAAGGTAACCCAAGCTTTTAAGAAGCTTTTTAAGCCTTGTTTCCTGCTTTGCGCTGAGCTTTTCAAAAGCGCCAACGGCACTAAGACTCATAACAAAAATCAAGAATATATTTTGTGAGAGAAGATACTTCGCCTGAGCATCTATAAATGAGCCACTGAAGCCTATCATTGAGCCTATGAGGGTCAAAGCGTCGCTCAAAGTTTCGCTTGAGAATAAAACCCAGCCTAACATTACAACGATAATAGTACCGGCATATTTAAGCGCCATGGGAAGCTTCTTAAGGAAATCTTGAAGCACGAACTTTTCTAAAATGAGAAGAACACCGTAGAACATACCCCAGGCAATGAAATTCCAAGCAGCTCCATGCCATAAGCCTGTCAGCGACCAAACAACAAAGGTATTAAATATGGTTCTGGCAGTACCTTTTCTGTTGCCGCCCAAGGGGATATAAACATAATCTCTAAACCAACCGCTAAGGCTGATATGCCATCTTGACCAAAAGTCCTTGATGCTTGTTGCCTTATAAGGAAAGTTGAAGTTTTGAACGAACTCAAAGCCCATCATCTTGCCAAGACCAACAGCCATATCGCTATAACCGCTGAAATCAAAATATATTTGCAGCGTGTAACAAATAACCGCAATCCAAGAGCTGACAACGGAAAGAGAGGCAATATCGCCACCGACAACTTCCGAATAAACAGCACCAATTGTATTAGCAAAAAGTATTTTTTTGCCAAAACCTCTTATGAAATAAATTATACCGTCATAAAATTTTTCTACGGTTACCGTTCTATCAAAAAGCTGTTTTTCAATATCTTTATATTGTACTATCGGGCCGGCAATAAGCTGTGGGAACATTGATATATATGCGCCAAAGGCCACGAAGCTCTTTTGAGCCTTAACCTCACCCTTATAAACGTCGATAACATAAGACAAAATTTGGAAGGTATAAAATGATATACCTACAGGCAAGGGTAAGCCGTCATACTCAATTTCAAGACCAAAAGTAGAGTTTATATTCTCCACTAAAAATCCTGAATACTTAAAAAAGCCTAACATAAAAAGGTTGAAAACCACACCGAAGCACATAAGTGCTTTAGATTTCTTAGGCGAATAGCTGTGATTTTCAATATCTATGCCCAAATTATAGTTAAAGAAAATGCTTATAAGCATAAGCACTATGTACACAGGTTCTCCCCATGCATAAAAAATTAAACTTGAAATAAATAAAACGATATTTTTCTTTGCTATATCCTTTTCATTGCTTTTTAACACAGGCAAAAAATACAGTATCAGCACAATAGGAAAAAAGACAAACAAAAATACGGCACTGCTAAAGACCATTGCTACACCTCACGGGAATTATCTGACACTTGATTTAAAAGCTGAAAACGCCTCACTCGCATTTTCGCCAACGGCATAAAAAATAAAACCATTGCCGCTATACAAAACATATTCCTTAAGCAAGGCACTTTGCTCCGGGGCGTACCCCTCAAAAAGCACCTGCTTTTCACTGACTCTTTCTTCTATTTTTTCCTCAATTTCATCGTCAGTGGCATCTTTCTTTATCTTAATCAGCATCAGCTCATCAACATTCATAATCGAATCACTGGCATAGTAAACAAAGGAATCCACCTGAGAAAAATCAATATCGAAATCCTCTATTATCTGGTTCTTTTTAATTTGCTTAAGCTCGCTTACATCAAAGCTTTTTGTAACAGTTTCAGCCACATCGTCAACTGTTTTCTCGCTGTAAGTCGGCTCAAAAGACATAACGGCTATGAAAACAATCAAAACCGCTATACTGATAATTTCAAATAATCTTTGTCTGTTCATTAGACAATCTCCAACTCTTTAATTAAAAATTTCAGCCAATATTCACTGTAAAACGCCTTGGATAAATGTATTCCGTCACCGCCATAACATTCAGGGTGAGCCTTTAGTACGCTTGAAGAATCTAAGAATTCAACGCCTAAATCCTTGCACATAGTCTTAAGCGCCTTGTTATAGTTAGCTACCTCACCGAAGCGTTTTGCCGTCGCAACAGATCTGTCAACGGGGAAAATTCCGCTGATAATTATGCGTGTATCCGGCAAAGACTTTTTCAGCTCTTTAATGATTCTTGTATACATCTTTATAAAATTGCCACGAAAGGTATCGCCGGTGGCAATCATATTTATACCGTAATGTAAAATAAGAATCGGCGGATTCATTTTAACGATTTTAGACACATTATCGTCAAGATGATAAAGGCTTGCGCTGACCTGAGTTATAAGGTGGTTAGAGTTGAGAATATCGTAGGCTTCAAGACCGTTCATAAGAGAATCGCCTACGATATAGACATTTCTGAAAACCTTTCTGTAGGTAGTTTTGCCGCTTTTCAGCTGACTTAGTATAGTTTTAATTTTATTTGCGTTAGCGGAAGGGTCGTTTCGCTTTTTCTGAGCGTCTCGAACATTTTTTTCGGCTTTTTTGACATCAAAGTCGGAAAGGCTCTCTATAATTTCATTTCCCTTTGAAACATCATCATTTGCCTTTTCTTTTTCATTTTTTGACAGACCCACAATATTAAAAATCGGATAAATGCACATAAGTGCAATAATTATAAAAGCAATTATTCTTTTTTTCACTTTGTCACCTATATTAACT
>CAYWKY010000114.1:0-6210 GCA_964458915.1 uncultured Faecalibacterium sp. | reverse complement strand
TATTAACCACAATCCAAAAATAATTCGTCGGTATATCTTGTAAAAGATTTACTTTTTTCTGAAATCGATTTTCACATTGCAATCTTCGATGGAAAATTCTTCACCGTCAAAATTGCCCTCAACACCATAATATGCTTCGTAATGTATCAAAGAATCTTCTTTATCATCTAAGCTGAACCATATTATTTCCTCCGGCAAAAGGTAGCTAAGACCGAAAGAAGACAAAAGCTCTTTTAACAGTTTGTTGTTTTCAATGCTTTTATAATAATTTCTGCAAGCTTGACAATCACAGCAGTGGCAGTTTTTCTCTTGGTATATTTTTGTTTTCTCTTTGTCGAAAGCCAGTGTTCGTGAATTTAACTGCATTGTAATCATAAGGTCACTTCCTTTAAAATCGCACCAAGTGAGCCGAGTATTAATCTGTTTTGGCTCTTAAGCCTTTGGGATAATGATTTTTTGCTCTTGATGATACTATTTTAGCTCCGCCCACCGTGCAACCGCAAACGCTTACTGCTGCCCAGCCGTTTTCGCCATTAGTGGAAAACTCTTCGCCATGAAGATATTTCTTTAGCTCGTCGCTATCAGCTGAAAGCTCGATTTTCCTCTTAAAGCTTTTGCCCATTGCCATAAAGAACTGATGGTGAGGGAGGATATAGTTTTTCCTGATTTCGCCTATAGTTACACCGCAGGAGAAAGCGACCCCTTTTTTTATTTCAAAATCCGGTGGGAAATATACCGGCTTGTCGTTATACATACGCACATATTCTTTGTTATAGTCTTCCAGCACATCATCGAGAAAATCGAAAACAATTTTGTCGATTTTTTCTTTTTTGCCACCCGGTGTATTTTTGCCACCGGGTAGGGGAGTACCCTTATGATGAAGAACAGCCATAAATTGCCCCTCGCCTTTAGAAATGTGTGGATAAAATCTTCGTGCGTAGCTTATGTTTTCTTCTTTACAACCGCTGAATTTTATGCCGTCACAGGTGCAGCGTTTAACTTCTTCCTTGACGGGTACTATTTCAAATTCATCGTGGCGAGAAAGAAAAGCGTCAATGGTTTTTTCGTTTTCTTCAATAGAAAAAGTGCAGGTAGCATAGACGATATAGCCGCCACTTTTTAGACACAAAGCAGCGTTGTCTAAAATTTTACTTTGTCTTTCGGCGCACATCACGACATTGGCTTCGCTCCACTCGTCTATGGCTATGTCTTCTTTTCTAAACATTCCTTCGCCGGAGCAAGGCGCATCAACCATTATCATATCGAATGTGTTTGGAAAAATTGAGGCAAGTCTGTCTGTATCAAGGCAAGTGGTCACTGTGTTTTGAAGGCCGAGCCTTTCTATGTTGCCTGTGAGAATTTTACATCTTGAGGGTATTATTTCGTTTGAGACGAGTATACCCTTTTCACCAAGCTTATTTTTTAACTGGCTGCTTTTTCCACCGGGTGCAGCGCACATGTCGAGAACCTTCCAGTCAGGGGAAATATCCAAACATTCCGCCGGTGCCATTGCGCCGGGCTCTTGAACATATATCATGCCTGCATGGTGAAAGGGGTGAGCACCTATTCTGTCATATGAAAGATAAAATCCGTTTTGAACATAAGGAATCTTTTCCGAGGAAAACTCATTGATTTTCATAAAGTCCTCAACGCTTATTTTATCTGTGTTAACTCTAAAGCCACGAACAGGTGTTTCATTTAGAGCAAGTTTATATTTTGGAAAGTCGTCGCCCAAAAGCGTTTTCATTCTGTTTTCAAAAGCTTCAGGTAGTTGTTTCATTTAATTCACCAACATTCATTTCAGTGTGAAGCATACACATAGCGGTGGCGGTTATTGCCGCCGTTTCTGTACGCAATATTCTTCTGCCTAAGGAGACTGCCGAAGCGCCTGCCTTTATAGCTTCAGAAATTTCTTTGTCATCAAACCCGCCCTCAGGGCCTATGAGAATACCTATACTCATACCGGGCTTAATTTTTTCCAAAGCGTTTTTAGTTGCGGTCATACCCATTTCGTTTTCATAAGGTACCAAGAACAAATCAAGCTCTTTGATTTTGCTTAGAGCTTCTTTATATGTTAAAACATCGTCCACCTTAGGGATAATGTTGCGCTTGCTTTGTTTGGCAGCACTTTCGGCAATGCTTTGCCAACGCTCAAGCTTGCTTTTTTTCTTTTTGCTGTCGAGCTTTACAACACAGCGATTCATTTGTGTGGGAATAATCGAATAAACACCAAGCTCAACGCATTTTTGAATAATTAGCTCCATTTTATCGCTTTTAGGCAAAGCTTGAAAGAGATAAATTTTAATTGGAAGCTCTGCTGTTTTGAAATTTTCCTCAATGATTTCAGCGAAAACACTATCGCAGGAAATATTGTCAAGGCGACAAAGCGCACTTTTTTCGTCACAGCTGACTAAAAACTCATCGCCCTTTTTCATGCGTAAAACATTAACTATGTGGTTATAATCGTTGCCGCTTATTATGTAGCAATCGCCTTGTCTTGCGGCAGGGTCCACAAAAAAATTAAACATAACTCATCATCCTTTTCGCTTCATTATATCAAAGATAAATCGTCTTGACAATGGTAAACAATAATTTTTTCATTGACATAAATTAGGTCAGAATATATAATTGAGAAAGAAAAACCTGTTTTGCAGGTAAAATTTTCTAAATCTATAACAATTTTTCACTCGGATTTCACATTGGCGTTATATAATAGGAAAAAATAGGACAATTATGTTCTATGTGTAAGAGGTGGATTATGAATAAAATTTTAGTGGTTGATGATGACGAAAGAATCAACGAGCTTATGGTCGATATTTTTACTATGGAGGGCTTTGAGGTTTATAATGCCTTTGACGGCGCTCAGGCGATTGAGATTTTAAATAATGTTAGGGACATTCAGGTTGTTATTCTTGATATAATGATGCCTAAAATTGACGGCTGGACAGCGCTGGCATATATTAAAACTCATTTTGATGTTAAGGTTATTATGCTCACGGCTTTAGATGAGGAGGAATATGAAGTCAGAGGAATCAGAAGCGGAGCCGATGACTATGTTGCTAAACCCTTTAAGCGTGCCGTACTGTTGGAAAGAGTTAAAAGATTTCTTAACAACTATAGCGAAAAACCGGATGTCACATATATAAGCGGTCCTCTTGTGCTGAAAAAAAACGAGTGCCGAGCTTATCTTGACGGTGTTCCCGTTAAACTGACGACAAAGGAATTTCAACTGCTGATGATGCTTATGAAAAACGGCAAAAGTGTTCTTACAAGAGAGGCTATGCTTGATAAGGTCTGGGGTTATCGTTATGACGGCAATGACAGAACGATTGACACTCATATTAAAATGATAAGACACTCTTTAGGCAATTTCGGAAATGTTATAAGAACCATAAGAGGCACGGGCTATAGCTTTGACGCAGAGGTAATTGAAAAATGAGGAAAAGCTTTAGATTAAAGGTTATATTGGCCTTTACTGTTAGTATATTGCTGTGTGTGGCTGTGCTTATTATGGGTTACAGATCCATGTTAAGACCGATTTTTATCTATGACACAAAAAACAGCATGGAAAATTACGCAAGACTTGTTATTGATGCTTATACAAGCGGCTCTGTTACCACAGGCAGAACGATGAATATGATAGACTCATCTCACGATATTCAGTCCGTTATTCTAACAGAAAACTGTGAGGTACTCGTAAACAGCGGTGAAGATATTTATCCCTCATCCTATAAAGTTACGCAGCTCCGACAGTGGTTTGAAATATATAACGAAAAGAAAAACGGTGATAACATTTATCGTGGTGAAATAGTTGACTCAACAGATAATCTTGCCAGAGTGGTTTATATTGAGCCTATTGGTGACGGCAGTTTTATTTGCATGAGCAAGGTTGTAAGAGGAATAGACCAAGAGGTTCGTATTGCTACATATGTTATAGCCGGCATGGGAATTATAATTATTGCAATAGGTGCTTTAATATGGAGCGTACTGACTAAGCCCTTTACAAAACAAATGGAAAAAATGAGTGAAGTGACAAAAAGAATGTCTCTTTTGCGCTTCGATGAGAAAATCAATTACAAGGGTAAGGATGAAATAGGTCTTTTAGCTAACAGTATTGACGAAATGAGCGAAGAGCTGAAGAAAAGTATAGACAAGCTGCAAAAGGATGTTGAAAGAAGAAAAAGATTGATTAGAGATATTTCTCATGAACTGAAAACGCCCGTAACTACAATTATGGGTTACACCGAAAGTATTCAAATTGTGGCGGCAGATAATGAGAGAGTTAACCGTTATTGCACAATCATGTTAGAGGAGTGCGATGTGATACAGTCTCTTTTAAGTGAGATGCTTTATATGTCTAAGCTTGAGGATGAGGGCTATGAATGTCGCATGGAGGTCATCGACACTAAGGAGCTTGAGAGAAAGCTGGTAATGAGAATAGAAAACGAGTTCGGTGACGCTAACATAAATATTGAGTTTGAAAAAACTATAATTTGCGCCAATGAGACACTTGTTGAAAGAGCAGTTTTCAACTATATTTCAAATGCAGTTAAATATAGATATTCTGATACAGCAATAACAGTCAAGGGCTATTGCGAAAACTCAGCTTATGTTTTTTCAGTTAGCAACTTCGGAAATGAAATCAGCCAAGAAGACCGAGAGCTTATGTGGGATGTTTTTTATAAGACAGACAAATCTCGAACACGAAGCGCAAAAGGTCACGGCATAGGCTTGACAATGGTTAAACAAATAGCTCAGCTTCACGGTGGTGAGGTCGGAATAGAAAGCGAAAAATCCGTTAATACCTTTTATATTAAATTCCCAACAAGACAAAACGCATAATAATGAAGCGCGGGAAGGTCATTTATTATATTTAGTTTTTCCCGCCGAATAAAAATAATTAAGCAGGAAGTATGTCTAAAAAAGTACAGCATATCTCCTGCTTTTTTATTATGAATTTTGGCTGTTTTCTATTGCAATTTAAAGGTTTCGGGTATAGTATATTATTAGATTAAAAGAAGGGATGATGATTTTTGTGAAAGACGGTTTTAAAAAAGTATTTGCCCTTGCTTTATTGGTTTCGACTCTTTGTTTAGTCTTCAGTGGTTGCGAAAGCTCGAAGCAAGATATAACCACACAGCCTTCACAGGAAGAAACAACTGACGAAATTCGGCAGAGTACACAGGAACAAACAACAACTAAGGCGCCTGACGAAACAACGACAGCGCTTCATCAATATATTTCTACTACGGCGGTTTCTACAACAGCTCAGAGCGTTTACACCGAAAAGCAAGATTATGTGTGGGCGACAACTGATGTAAATGTCAGAAAAACACCAAGCACCGACGGCGAAAAGGTTGGAAAGCTTCACGAGGGCAACAAGGTTCTGCGTTTGGCTAAAGGCAGCGATGGCTGGAGCCGTGTTATGTTTGAAGATGAAGAACGCTACATTTTCAGCCGGTACCTCACAGAGACAGAGCCTTTCAAGGTCAGCTCTAACAGAACTGTTGTTGACCCAACAGGTGACGATTGGAATTTGGTAGTTGTTAATAAAGAAAGAGAAATTCCGGCAGATTATGTGCCAAAATTAAAAGCGGTTGCCGGCTCCGGAGTTTATCTCGATTATCGTGTTGCGCCATACTATGATGCAATGTATGCTGCCGCTAAAGAAGATGGGATTATCTTAACACCTTATTCAGGCTATCGCTCTTATCAAAGACAGCAGAGAAATTATAACAACCTAACTCAACAATATATGTCACAGTATGGACTTTCAAAGGAAAAGGCCGCTGAAAAGGCTGCTACGGTTATTTTGCCTCCCGGAACAAGTGAGCATAACTTAGGTCTTGCTATGGATATTTGTAACACAAATTCCAGCTTCAAAAACCAAAAGGAATACAAGTGGCTCATGGAACATGCTCATGAATACGGCTTTATTCTCAGATACACTTCCGAGAAGCAGCCGATTACGGGAATTATTCCTGAACCGTGGCATTGGCGATTTGTCGGGGTGGAGTACGCCGAAAAAATCAAAAACAGTGGTCTTTGCCTTGAGGAATATTTAGGTATGGCATAAAATAAAACATATCACTCATAGTCGGGTGATATGTTTTTTATTTAACAATGAAAAAGGACCTCTCTTTTGAGAAGTCCTGTAATCATCAATATCCTATAATCAGATAGCGCGAGTAACCTTGCCTGAGCGTAAGC
>CAYWKY010000113.1:0-6223 GCA_964458915.1 uncultured Faecalibacterium sp. | reverse complement strand
TTATTATAACATTTATATAGTGTTTTTTCTATTCTTTTGAGCAATTTTGTTTGTTGATTTTGCACTGCTATACTTCTTAATAATTGTGAAAAATGACGAACAATAAGTTACTATTTGCTAAATATTTCCCTTGATTTTTTGACATAAATAACAAAAAGCTCTTTAAAGAGACTTCTTTTCTTTCTTTTTGTGGCTTGATGTGGTATAATTATTTTTGTTTATTCAATCTTGAAGGAGGACACTACTAATGAAAAATCTCAAACGCATTATCTCTCTTGTGCTGTGTCTTGCTATGGTTTTTTCCCTTGCAAGTTCATTTTCTTACGCAGCAGACATGAGAGATGAAAAACCTGTAACAAAGCTCAATTTTGTTACTATCTCAGACCCGCATTTTTACCCCGAAGAGCTTATGGGTGGCAGATGTCAGGCCTGGCAGGACTACACCTCAACAAATATAAAGCAGCTCACTGAGTCTGAACAAATTCTCAGAACAGCGATTGAAACTGCTTGCATGAGAAATCCGGATTTGGATTATATTCTTATCCCCGGCGATTTGACCAAAGACGGCGAATATGTGTCTCATGTTAGAATCGCTGAAATTCTTGAAGAATACGAAGAAACATATGATGTTGATTTCATCGTTATTAACGGTAACCACGATGTAAACCAAGATAGAGCTACCAGCTTTGAAAGCGGTAAAAAGGTTAAAACAAGAAGCCTTCAGGCAAGTGAGTTCCCCGAAGTTTATAAGAATCTCGGTTATGACCTTGCTTTCACACGCTACGCAAAAAGCAGCGAAAATAAAGTTAACGGACTTTCCTATGCTGTTGACCTTAAGGATTCACAGGGCAATGACACCTATCGTCTTATTGTTCTTGATAGCTGTAAATACACCTTCGACCCTGCAACTGCCAACCATCAGACAGACGGCGCTCTCACACAGGAGGTTATGCAGTGGACTAAGGAGCTTGCTGAAGATGCAATAGCAAACGGAAAAACACCTTTTGTTATGCTCCATCACGGTCTTGCAGCTCACATGGAAACTGAGCCTTCAATAACCTTCGCTTTCGTTCTCGACGAATATATTGATGCCGCAGAGCAGTTCGCTTCATGGGGGATTCACTATGCTTTCACAGGACACCTTCACACAGATGACGTTGCTTGCGTTATAAACGATGACGGTGAAGTTCTTTATGACTGTGAAACAGCTTCTGTTACAAGCTATCCTTGCACCTATCGTGAAATGTCATATGCAACATATGCCGACGGTGAAAGCGAAATTGATTTTGAAAGCGTTGACTTTGACGCAGCCGCAAAAATGACCTTCGACGGCGTTACATATGATAATAGTACTTATAAGCAGAAGGTTTTCGCTAACGCTTTCGGTGGCAGACTTAGCAAAGACGGCAGTGCCGATGCAGGCGCATTCCTTTTCGGAATAGTTAAATCTACCCTTGATACATATATTGATCAAATAAATCAGGCCGGTAGCATAGGCGAATTCCTTAAAACAATGAATATTGACCTTAGAGAAATCCTCAGTGGTTTCCTCAAGCCCTATATCGGTGACGGAATCAAAGTCGGTGGCTACAATATTTTCAGTGTTGATAACATTATGTGGTTCATTGATGACCTTTTAGGTCAGGTTTATGACCTTTACATCAAAGATTCAGATAACCTTTATACACTTCTTGAAGAGCTTATTAATGAGCTTGTCAGTGTTCCCGTTTCAGACAAGCCATGCAAAGATTTTATCGCAAGCTACGGCTTTGGCGACAAGAATCGCCCCGGCAATTTAGGTGATCTTATTCTTTCAGCTATGGCATATTGGTACAACGGCAACGAGGACGCAAAGAACGACGAGTTCCTGCAGGACGCTATTTTAAAAATGGATAGCGGTGAAACAATACAGAAGCTTTTCGATCTTTTAGTTGATTTACTGCTCCACGATTTAGTTGAAGACGGCATTCTCGCAAAGCTGGAAATTCGTCTTGGCAAGCTTATGAACGATGACAAAATCGGCAAGGCTATGGGTGACGGTGTTGACTATCTTGTTAATGTTCTTCTTCAGGGCGAGCCAACATATATGAACCTTGTGGACACTATTTTCGCTCTTGAAATCCTTCCTTATAAGGACATTTATGATATTCTTGATCAGCTTCTTCTTCAAAAGTATCTCACATTCAGCCAGCTTGAGGGTGTTGGTGTGTTTGCCGCTTATGTTTTAAATGATTTCACCTGCGACGAAAACCCAACAACAAAGGGCGACTATGATGTTGTTTATTCAACAAGTAAGGTTGAAGTACCTGTATCACAGGAAAATTATCGTCTTCCCACAACTCTTAGCGTAACACTCGGTGAAGATAAAAATACAAGCGCTAACATTAGCTGGTTCTCAAAATCAACAGTTGGCGGCGATATTGAAATTTACAAAGCTGATAAAGAGCCGACCTTTACAGGTACCCCGACAAAGAGCGCTGACTTTAATATCAACATTAAATCTGAAACTGTTACACGCTCATTCCCCGGTATCGATATAGGTGTTTTAGGCATTTTAACTTATGAATTTAAAATCAATCGCCATATTGTTACTCTCACAGGTCTCGAAGAAGGCTCAACATATTACTATCGTGTTGGTTCAGCTGAAAAAGGCTGGTGGAGCGACACCGGTGTTATCAGAACAGGTGACGGCAGCAAGGAAGTTACATTCTTCCACATGGCTGACCCGCAGTCACAAAACGAAAAGCAGTACACAAGATCATGGGCAAAGGTTCTTGAAACAGCATTTGCTGCTTACCCTGACTCAGACTTTATTGTTAACACCGGCGACCTTGTAGACCACGGCGACAACTTTAAACAGTGGTCATGGCTCTTTAACACAGGCGCAGACCAGCTTATGAAGACCTATCTTATGCCTGCATCAGGTAACCATGAGGGCAAGGGTACTAACGCAACGGTTAACAATTTCGTTGTTCCTAACGCTCCCGAACAGGATACAACAGGCGGCGTTTACTATTCCTTCGACTATAACAACATTCACTTCGCAGTTCTTAACTCAGAGAACTTAAACGAAAACGAAGGTCTTAGCGACGACCAAATCCAGTGGCTGAAAAAGGATATGGAAAGCAGTGACGCTCAGTGGAAGTTTGTTTCCATCCATAAAGCACCCTATTCACAAGGCTCACATTACAAGGACGACGATGTATGCGCTATTCGTGACCAGCTCAGCGTGCTTATGCCCCAGCTTGGCGTTGACATGGTTTTCCAAGGACACGACCATGTTTATATGAGAACAGGCTCACTTGTTAACAACGCTTTGACAGGATATGACACTACATATCTTAATAAGGATGGCAATGTTTATAAAACACAAATTCAGCCTACAGGTACAACCTATGTTATCTCCGGCTGTAGCGGTGTTAAGACATATATCCAAAACGACCCATCACTTACAGATGAATACTTCCCAAGAGGAGAGAAGATTCTCTCTGTTGACGCTCCAATGTTCTCAGCTGTTAGAGTAGTTGACGGTGTACTTTACTTCGACGCTTACACAGTAACAGACGATGGTGCAACCTCAGTTGATTCATTTGCAATTCAAAAGGATAAAACTCAAGGTGATGTTGCCGAGGGCTATGTTCCTCCTGTTGAGGACCCTGCCGAAGAAAAGAGCGAGAGCTTCTTAGAGAAGCTTGCAGCTGTCTTTACAAAGATTATCAAGGTGCTTTCAAACATCATGAAGATTTATTTAAAAGTTAAATAATTTTAATTTAGAAGTAGCTGTAAAAACTTTGGTTTTTGCAGCTGCTTTTTTGTTATAAGAAAATGTGACAAAAACTATGCCGGAAACCTTTGTCTATGGATAAATGCGATAGTTTCCTTTAGATGATTATTTACTCGGCGCAGTTGAATTTTATATCCAAAACTGATATTTCACTGAAAAAGTACGCTCTACAGCGTGCTTTTTTTCGTCTCTACTGCCGGTAGAATCGGGTTTCCACCTGGAGAGAGTCGAAAATCGCCTCAGTAGGGTGACTTTTTGCCGTGACAGTGATAGACTTTTAGCATAGCAAGCCGGCAAGACTAAAAAAATTGAGGTGTTAATTATGAAACGAACAAAATTAGCAGACAGAAAATTACCCGATTACACAAAGGGCGAAGAAATCTTTAATATGGTTACCCATATTGTTGGTGGCAGCATAGGTATAATCGCTACGGCATTGTGTATAATCATAGGCGTTATACATAAAAATGTTTACGGCATTATCAGCGGTTCGATTTTCGGAATAACTATGATAGTGCTATATACAATGTCAAGTATCTATCACGGACTAAGACCAAACACAGCTAAAAAGGTTTTTCAGATTTTAGATCACTGCTCCATTTATTTCTTCATCGCCGGTACCTACACACCCTTTTGCCTTTGCACTTTAAGAGAGTATAGCAACGCAGTAGGCTGGGTATCTTTAGCTGTTATATGGCTGTTGGCGGCTATAGGAATAACCTTTAATGCAATTGACCTTAAAAGCTTTAAGGTACTTTCTATGATTTTGTATCTTGGCATGGGTTGGTGCATAGTTGTTATGAGCAAAACTATTTTTAATTTGCTTGGTATCGGTGGCTTCTCACTTTTGTTAGCGGGCGGAATAGCATACACTGTAGGTGCTGTTTTTTATGCCTTAGGCAGTAAGCGCAGATATATACATTCGGTGTTTCATATTTTTGTTTTAATAGGCAGTCTTCTGCACAGCTTGTGCATTTTGATTTATGTAATATGAAAAGGAGGTAATGACAATGAACGCTTTATTAATAATTTCAGTAGCTACTTTAGCAGTAACATCAGAAACATTAAGAGTAGCTCTCACAATCAAGAAAAGCAACAGCAAGTTGGCAAAATAAGTATATCTTAACTTGAATATAAAAAAATCAGTCTCAAGATTTACCGAGACTGATTTTTTGTTGATTTATTTATTATAATTTACTGCGATTCTCGCATATCTGAAATCCTCATAGCCTAAATCGTGTGAGGAACGGTATATGCTAAGCACAAGACCAATTGCAAGATAAAGACATAATACCGATGTACCGCCGGCACTGATAAAGGGCAGGGTAATTCCGATAACAGGAAGAAGTCTTGTACACATACCTACATTTATAACAACCTGAGCGATTATCATAAAGGCGACACCGTAGCACATAAGCTCTGCGGCGAAATTACAGCTTTTTTTGCCGGTTTTGACCATTTTTAAAGCCAACAAAAGGAAAAGTAAAAGCAGTATAAAAGCGCCTATAAAGCCGGATTCTTCGCAAACAACGGAGAAAATCATATCGTTTTGTCGCTCCGGCAAAAGGGTACTGTGAGATAATTCACCGCCAAAAAGTCCCATCCCGCTAAAGCCACCGTTTTCAATAGCTTTAAGTGCTTGATTTTGCTGATAAATTTCAGTGGCATAGTTTTCGGGATTGAAAAGAGCGAGGATTCTGTTTCGCTGAATATCATCGAAAACCTTTAACCATATAAATGGTGAAGCGGCCGCAACTATTGCCGCACCTGCCGGGAAATAAAGCCAATGGACACCGCTGACAAACATCATACCAATAAACATTATGACAAATATAAGCGCTGAACCCATGTCACCTGTGGCAACAACGAGCAAAATAGGAATAGCGGCATGAACGCATAAAAAGAAAACATTTTTGAGGGAGGAAACATCGTTTTTTACCTTGCTTAAATGGTAGGAAAAGGTAATAATAAAGCCTATTTTTACAATTTCCGAGGGCTGAAAATAAAGAGAGCCGAATTTATACCATGAAAAAGCATCACTTCTGCCGTCAGGTGAAACGCCGAAAACAAAAAGTCCCAGCATCAAAAGAACGGAAACAGCGCCGACAACAGGCCAAAGCTTTAAAATAATGTCGTAGTCAATAAAGGAAATAACGAGGGCGGCAAAAATACCCATTACCGTTGCCAAAATCATAACCTTACCGTCACGAGAGAGCAGGGTAGTACCGTCATAGGTTGCGCTGAAAACCATAATTATGCCAAAAACCGAAAGGGCAAGGCACAGTATCAAAAGCAAAATATCCGTTTGTTTAATTGCGGTTTTTATATTTTTCCAAATCAAATTTTATCACACCTTGAGTTTTGTCAGTCATTAGTAACTCTAATTATATTATGAATGAATAAATATTTCAAGAGTAAAGTTGACTTATTGTTTTTTTA
>CAYWKY010000112.1:0-6373 GCA_964458915.1 uncultured Faecalibacterium sp. | reverse complement strand
AGTTTCCATATTTTGAGCCTCCACAATAATAATTTAACTAATTATAACATTAAAAAGCAGTGAAGTCAATAAAAATAAGTTAAAAATTACCGATTAATATGTTATGGTGTACTCACTGACAAAATCGCCATGCAGAGTGATATTCATAGTGAAAACACTCATGCTGCCACTGCCGGTGCATTTTGAAACATTGAGGTAGTGGCGCATATATGTGATTCTTCCGTTAGAGTCGATAACTGCTTTGACGGTGGTACCCGAATAAGTCATATCCATACTGTTGACTGTTGCTCCGCTTGGAATAAGACCTGCAACATCTACAACCTCAACCACATTTTTGTGATAAACAGTTTCATTCGGATATGTCTGTGATTCGCTGGCAAAGCTCATCTCAATTGTGTAGCCACCGTCACCGTTAGGTGTTGCAGCTGCGTTTGTGACAAAGCTTTCGTCAATGCTCGCCGGCTTATTAAGCGGTGCAATTACACTCGTAGGGGTAGCACCAGTTGAAGAATCAACGCCGTTTTGAAAGCTATAATTTATGGGCTGTTTTTGGCTGTTTGCCAGCATACTTTCAGCGAAGCTTTGTACAACAGAGCCGCCTGAAATACTGTCAATTGTTATGTTGAGCTTATCGTCCTTATAAAGTGAAAAATTACTTGTCTGTTTAAGAGTGTTCACCGCATCAACATATGCCTTAATTATCTCCGCTTTACCTGTTGGTACTTTTGGGGTGGTCGCTGTTTGCTGAGAACTTGTGCTTTGTTCGGTACCTGCTTGCTGTGAGGGTGATGTGGTGGACAAGGGAGAGCTTACACTATTTCCACCGGAGTTTAATGTCACTGAATTGACATAAGCAGTTGTTGAGTCAACATTTTCATAATTTTGAGAGGTCTCCACATTGCTATAGGGAGCTGTTGAGTTCTGCTTATCCTTATTAGATACTTTTATTGACACCGCAAAAGATATGCAGAAAACCCACACCGCAATGACGGCAAGAACAGCAATTTGCATAATTTTCTTATATTCCATAATTACCTCGTTAATTCAATCAAGGGATACTGAGAAAGTACCCCTTGATAAGCGTTTATCTTGTGAATTTGAAGTCTGAAATGATGTTGCCGGTAAGGTACATACCAAAGCTGTCAACGAGAACATTGTCTACCTTATACTTAATTTTCATTGTGTAAGGTGAGTTGATAGTGTAATCGTCAAGAGTTCCGTCCGGGTTAACAGTAGCGGTTATAACAGTATCACCGACAGTTGAAAGCTCATTTTCAAGGCTTGCATCGCTGCCTGTAAGATAGCCGAGAGATGCAACAGTTGTTGTGAAGCATGGGTGATAAAGAGGTACGGTATTGCCCATTGAAGTGCCGAACTTCTCTTTTTTGAGAGTTAACTCAAATCTATAGCCGCCATTTGAAAGGGGAGTGGTTTTAACGGATGAGAAACCGTTGCGCCAAGCCGAGGGATTTTCCCAGTCGTAAAGTCTTACAAAGCTTTTATTTGAAGGCTCAATAAAGCTTGCGATATTAACTGATTGGTTTTGGCTGTTCTTTGCAATTCCGCCGTTAAACTTGAGTGTTTCGTTTACGGTTTCGGTGTTTGATAGTTCTAACTTCTCCAGCTCGTTCTTATCTGAGGAAGAAATGTTGCCTATTGCGTTGAGAAGGCCCTGAATGTCGTCGCCCTTAAATTCGCTTGTGCCAAGGGCAGTTGTAAGATAAAATTTATCTGTTGTATAGCTAACGCTTGAGGTTGATGAAATCTCAACCTTGCCGGTTTCTGTTTTTGAGTTGTTGATTGCGTCAACAAGATAGAGAAGCTGGCTGTTAACGCTCTCGTCATAATATGAGTGAGTTGAAGGCAAAATTGTAATAGGCTTTGTCTTAAAGGTAATGTCGCCTGTAATATATCCGAGAGGTGTGTTACTACTGTCGTAAGCGCAGACAGTGAAAAGAATAACAGAGTCGGGTGTGAGGACAGTTGTTATTGAGTTTGTTGTTGTGTCGGGGAGAGTGTAATAAGAGGTTTTGCCTTTAACAATAACTCTATATTTTGTAGCCTTGTCTTTTTTGGGCCACTTAATAGTTTGTGTGCAGTTGCTTTGCTTGATTTCAATTCCGCTTGTTGTTGCTGAAATTGCTTCTGATGGGATACCCTTTGTGAGAATATTTCCTTTTGTATCAAACAGAACACCATATACTCTGTAAAGTGAACCTCTTTCTTCAAAACCGTTATCTGTGAATGCCGGCTCTGTAGTTTCACCTATAACACCCCAAGATTCGGAGTTATAATCGTAGCGCTCAATTATATATCCGTTTGCGCCGTTAACAGCGTTCCATTTTAAGGCGATGTCTCGATCGGTACTCTCGCCTGTGATAACAGTCGGTGCGCTGATAACTGTTATCACAAATTCGTTTGAGTTTGCGCCCTCAAGGATAGTGTCACCGCTTTTAATGTAAGCACGAAGCATAAACACATTATCCTTAATAAGAGAAACGTCCTTTAAAATATAGGAGTTAGTTGTTAAATCGCTTGCAATTTGACGCCAAGCAGTACCTTCCTTAACATAAAGGTTATAGCCGTCTGCGCCAGCAGTTTTATCCCAAGTGAATTTAGCGTAGCCACTGTCGAGAATTGAAACCTTAAGGTTTTTTACATTGGCAGGTACGCTGTAGAATGAAAATACACTTGAAAGAGAGCCTTGAACGGTTTTTCCGTTTTTCTTTGTGTAAGCTCTTATTTTAATTTTGTACTGCTTTCCGTTTTCAAGATTGATAGTTGTTTTATTTGTCTTAACTGTTGGAAGCTTTACTGCCGAGCCGGTAGCGTAATCATAAATTTGATAACCCTCTGCGCCGGGTACAGTGTTCCATGTAAGAACAGCCTTTGTGTTTGTCATGGAGGTCAACTTTATTCCCGAAACAGTGTTAAGCTTAGGAGTATATGATAAAGCTGAGGTGAAGCTGCCATAGTATGTTTTGCTGTTGGTTTTATAGTATGCTCTGACTTTGAAAGCGTATTTTGTGCCGGTTACAAGACCACCGAAGTTATATTTTACAGTGCCGGCTGAGGTGATTGTCTTAACCTTGTACCAACCCTTCTCTGTGTTTGAGTAATCGTATTTATAAACCTGATAGCCTGTAACGCCACTCATTTTACTCCATGAAACAGAAGCTGAGTTGTATGTTGATGAGGCAATTTTAAAGCCTGAAACCTTTCCTACACCGGCTGTGTACTTAACAGTTGAGGAAGCAGTACCGTATTTTTTTACATCTGAAACGGTTCTATAAGCTCTGACACGGAAAGTATAGGAGGTGCCGGCCTTAAGGTTCTTAATAGTGTAGCTTGTGTTTTTGGTGTTAGCAACGGTTGTCCATTTTTTGTTTTCATATTTTTGAATCTGATAACCGCTTGCGCCACTTACTTTTGACCATGAAAGCTTTGCGCTTGTTATGGAAGCAGTGGTGGCTTTAACGCCTGTTACCTTAGCTACAGATGGAGTAGCGTCGATAGTTGTTGAATATGTTCCATAGTTGGAGCCGGCATTGCCTCTGACTCTGAAGGTGTATTTTTTGCCGGTTGTAAGACCTGTGACGGTATAAATATTTTTTGTGATAGAGTTAGAAAGAGTCTTCCAGCCCTTGCCATCGTTTGAGTTCATTTGAACCTGATAGGTTTTTGCGCTTGGAACTTTTGACCAAGTGAGAATTACCGAATTATATGTGACTGCTGATGCCTTAAGATTCTGCGCTCTTTCAAGCTTTACAGCGCCTACTAATGTCATTGATGAAAAGGCAATGATAAGACACATAAATACAAGAGAAAGGCCTTTTGCTATTTTTTTCATATTTAAACCTCCTTAATTAAAACTTTACGAAAGCGTAAATAGTTTCAACTGTTTGCGTGAATGAATAGGATCTAACGCCTATTTTGAAGCTGATTTCCATATCCTGAGAAATCTCCATATGGCTGATAAATCCGCCTTGTACCTTTGCGGTTACTTTAAGAGCGTTGCAATCGCAGGATGTAAGATTAAAGTTATCAACCTTTTCTTTTATGGAGTCAGTGTCCATTTGCGAAGCAACTATCTGTGAGTTTTCGGGTAGAATATAGAATGTGATTTCATATCCTGAACCGTCAGCTGTATATGTTACCGAGTCGCTGACAAGCTGTTCCTTTGTAAGAGTGCAATCAGATGACAGGGGAGGAAGATATGACGACACTGTGCCGCCAACTTGGTCCTTGCCGTTTTGGAAAACATATATATCCGATGATGGCTTAAAGGCGTTATCGATAACGAGCTGATATTTGTCACTGTTTTCGCCTGAGAAGTTGCTTGTGGTCATGCTCTTGTAAAGAGCCGAGTTGCCACTGTAATTTTTAGACGTATTTAAGGCGCTTACAAAGCTGTCAAAGGCTTCGTCGGCAGTGCCGGGCATAGCGATGGTTTGAGCTGTTATGTTACTGCTGTAGGAACTGTAGGTTGTGCCTGAATCGCGTTTGGTGTAGGCTCTGATTTTAAAGGTATATTCTGTGCCATATTCCAAATTGTCAACTGTGCACTGAGTTATATCTGCGCCGTCTATAGTTTTAACAAGAGCCTTGCCATCTTTCGGTGTGTAAGAAATTTGATAACCGCTAACACCGCTTACAGCCTTCCAATTAAAGGTGATTCGGTCGAAGGATTCGCTGCCCTTGACTACTGCGAAAGAGGAGACGGTGAGAGGCTTTGTTGAAACAACAATAGTTTCTTGATTTTTAGCGAAGGTCACATTGCCCTTTGAGTCTTTATAATATGACTGAACGGCAAAAGTATATTCACTATTTGCTTTTAGGCTTTTTATTGTTGCGCTCAGTGAAGTTGTGCTGACTTTTTTTACAAACTTCTTGCTTGAAGTGTCATATTGATAAACTCTATAGCCTGTGGCGGTGCTTGCCTTGCCCCAAGAGAGCTTTATAGAGGTTGTTGACACTGTTGCCGAAAGCTTGTCTACAACACCGGGTGCAGGCATTTTTACGCTGAGAACAGAAGAATAGCTGCCATAATATGTTTTGTCGCTCTTTTTTGTGTAGGCTCTGACTTTATATTTTGGTGTCTGACCTATTTTTGCTGTGGAGTCAGTGAAATAAAGCTTAGATGTTGTAGCGATGCAAACATACTTTTTCTTTGATGTATCATACTTATAAAGCTTATAGCCTGTGGCTTCAGTGACCTTGCTCCAAGTGATTTTTGCGCTGGAAACTGTAAGGGTACTTGCTTTTATTGTTTTTACCTTTGAGGGAACAACTGTTACTGTGCAGCTTGCACTTTTTTTGCTGCCATCCTTAGCTGTGGCTGTTATTGTGGCTGTACCAACGGCTACGCCTTTAATATTTCCCTTTGAGTCAACAGTTGCGACTTTTGTGTTTGAGGATTTATATGTAACACCGCTGTTATATAAGGGAGTGGGGGCGAGAGAAGCGCTGACGGTACCTGTCGAGCCAACACCGACGGATAAGGTTTTGCTGCTGAGGGTAACAGATGTGGCATATCTGTAAGCGAGCTTAACATTGTCGAGACCTTTAATATACTTTTCGCCATATGAGCCTTTAACTGTGTAAGCTGTAAGCTTGTCGCAGCCCTTAAAAACATTCTTTCCTATTTCGCTCACGCTTTTGGGAATGACTATACTTTCAAGTGAGGAGCAGTACCAAAAAGCACCGTCGCCTATTGTTGTCACCTTTGAGGGGATGACAATTTTTTTAAGCGAAGAACATTCATTGAAAGCCGCATAGCCTATTGATGTCAGCGTTGAGGGCAGAGAAACGCTTTGCAGGGTTTTGTTTTGCCAGAAGGCTTCGCCGCCAATGGCGACAACATTTACGGAATTAATCTTTGAGGGTACACTAACTGAGGTGTCATTTCCCAAATATTCCTTAAGCGTTGCGCCGGAAGATGTAACATCAAATTTAAAATCGCCTGAGGTTACGGTCTTTGCGCTTGCACAAATGCCCACGGAAAGGCATATGCAAATCAGCATTGAAACAAACATTATAAATCGAAATAGCTTCTTTTTCATCATATTGGTCCTCCAATCATAATTAAAGCTCATTGAAAGTAAAAATTAAGCCACATACTCCAACAAATTTTACCACGAATCAAGTAAAATTTCAATTGATTTTCTGATATTTAATACTTTAGATAAATATAGCTAATATTTACCACGATATAGATTATGACACAGTATTGTGAAATCAATGTGATAATAAGGTTAAATAAAAGAAAAAGAGATGGGCAAAATCCCATCTCGAATCTTCTGTTAGCTTAATTATTTTGATGCGTTAAGCTTTGTTACGATAGCTGACTTCTTTCTTGCAGCGTTGTTCTTGT
>CAYWKY010000111.1:0-6411 GCA_964458915.1 uncultured Faecalibacterium sp. | reverse complement strand
CAGTTGTGGTGGATGTTGGCATTAACAGAAACGCTCAAGGAAAGCTTTGC
Organism: uncultured Faecalibacterium sp.; assembly: GCA_964458915.1. Taxonomy (GTDB): domain Bacteria; phylum Bacillota; class Clostridia; order Oscillospirales; family Acutalibacteraceae; genus UBA6857. The sequence continues at coordinate 6,361 of CAYWKY010000111.1, read as the reverse complement.
GGTGACGTTGATTTCGACAATGTTAAGGATAAGGCATCTTATATCACACCTGTTCCCGGTGGCTGTGGACCGATGACAATAGCGGTGCTTATGAAAAACACCCTTGTGGCTGCAAAAAAAGTAAAATAATTAATAATTGGAGGAAATAAAATGAAAAAGTTATATTTAAGTCCTAACAAGAAATTTTTAGGCATTTGTGGCGGTTTAGCTGAGTATTTCAATGTTGACCCTACACTTGTAAGAATAGCTGTTGTTTCCATCACTCTTGCTACAGCTATAATTCCGGCGCTTATAATTTATATTGTTTTAGGTCTTGTTTTCCCGGCAGCACCGGCAGATTATGTACCTTCTGAGCCATCAAAAAAGCTCGTTAAGGGCAACAATAAGAAGCTGGCAGGTGTATGCTCAGGTATTGCAAATTATTTTGGCATAGACGCTACAATCGTCAGATTGGTTTTTGCTTTGTTTACACTGTTTATCGGCTACGGTGTTATGACATACATTGTGTGCTGCATAATGATGCCCTCCGATCCTATTCAGGTTGTGACAGGCAATGACAACTATGTCAACTAAGGTTTATAAAGCTAACTTAAGCTTGTACTCTGCCGAAGAGGTAGACGCTGAGTATGAAAAAATTAAGTCTCACTTCCTTTTTTACGACAGTGAGGCAATATCTAATAGAAAAGAGAGTAAGTTAGGAAGAATACTTCTTCATAAGGCTCTTTCTCAGCTTGGTGAAGAAAACTACACTGCTGAATATTTTAAAAATAAAAAGCCGGGGCTAAAAAGCGACAAAGAGCTTTATTTTAACATCAGTCATAGCGGTGACTATGTAGTTTTAGCTTTATCTGAGGCTGAAGTCGGCTGTGATGTTCAGCAGCTTAAGCCTTATAATCCGAAGGTGGCAAAACGGCATTATTGCGAGAGTGAAGCAAAGCTTATTGAAAACACTCCCGATAAAGACGATATGTTTATTCGTCTTTGGGCGCTTAAAGAGAGTGTGCTTAAGTTTTCCGGTGAGGGAATATCCGGCGGACTTTCAAGCTTTGACTTTTCGCCTTTTGCTGACAAAGAATCTTTCAGTGCTTTTGGTTGCAATTTTTATTTAAAGGAAGTTGAAAATGTATATTTTGCTCTATGTCATAAAGGTGATGAAATAGAATTTATGACAGAAATGGGCTGAAGATTTATATTAAAAGGAGACGACAATGAAAACACTAAAGTACATTAAAAGTAAAATCGGTTACGGCGTCGGCGCTGTAGGTCTTGATCTTAGCTACGGAATGTTCTATAGCTTTTTGGCAAAATATTTGACCGATGTTTTGGGAATGAAAGCTTCATTTCTGCTTATACTCACACCTATTGCAAGACTTTGGGACGGTATCAATGACCCAATGATGGGAACTATAGTTGATAACACCCACACAAAAATGGGCAAATATCGCCCGTGGATTTTAACAGGTTCTATTCTCAACGCAATTGTGCTTGTTTTTCTTTTCAGCAATCCATTTAATTTATCAAACGGCGCTTTGATGGCATATGTTGCAGTTATGTATGTTGGCTGGGGTATGTCCAACACACTCGCTGATATTCCTTATTGGTCAATGGTACCCTCATTTACAAGCGACCCTGAGGAAAGAAGCCTTGTGTCCACAATTGCACGAGTCTTCTCAGGTCTTGGTCAGGGCATAGTTTCAATACTTGCTCCCGTTGTTATGACAGCTGTGAGTGTTACACAGGCTGTTGATGAAAACGGAAAGTCTGTTAAGGTACATGATGCAAGAAGTTATTTCATATGTGCTTTAATTTGCGCTGTAGCTCTTGTATTCTTCTCAAGTGTCAGCGTTGCCACAACAAAAGAAACTCAGCAGACTGTTTCAGGCGAGAAATTCTCCTTTAAGCGTACCCTTGAAATTATTAAATCAAACGATCAGCTGCTTGTATTTATGCTTTTCGCTATGGTTTCAAATGCCGGTTGGTACCTTACATCAGGTGTTGCAACATACTATTTTGACGTTGTTGTGGGCAATCCTAATATGCAGTCCGCTTTCTCAACAAGTCAGGCTGTCGGCTCTGTTGTAGGTATGCTTCTTCTTCCCTTCTTGACAAAGCTTATGTCAAAGAGAAAGGCATATCAAACCTCACTTGTAATTTGCGCTGTCGGTTATGTTGGTATGGCAATAGGTGCATTTAGTGAGATATATATGCTTATGAATATTTGCTACTGCGTAGGTGCAATCGGTATGTCATCAATGTTTATCGCTCAAACAATTTTCCTTGCCGATGTTGTTGACTATGGCGAAGTTAAAATGGGCTTTAGAGCAGAATCCATTACATTCTCAATGAAGGGCTTCCTGCAAAAAATGGCATACACCATTCAAACAATTATTCTCTTTGTGTCTCTCGGTGTGTCAAATTATGACGGTACTCTTCACAATGCGAACCCGGAAAGCGCTAAGCTTGCTATAACAGTTATGCTCACTGTTATTCCTCCCGTGTTATTTGTAATTTCACTTATTATCTTCTCGACTAAATTTAAGCTCCACGGCGAGTTTATGGATAATGTCACAAAGATAGTAACCGAAAATAGAGAAAAAAGACAAGCGGCTTTAGACGAATAAAAACTAAACTAAGGGGAGGGGAGAATTCCCCTCCTTTTTAAGAATAAGGTGAAATTTATGACTTTTGAAGTTAAAGGCAATCAGTTTATTAAGGACGGAAAACCGATTAAAATTATTTCGGGTGCAGTGCATTATTTTAGAAATATGCCGGACACATGGAGTGATATTTTCAAAAAAATGAAAGCAATGGGTTGCAATTGCGTCGAGACCTATTGTGCATGGAATATGCACGAAAAACACAAGGGTGAATATGATTTTACAGGCAATCTGGATATAGCTTCATTTATAAAAGCGGCCGAGAAAGAAGGACTAATGGTCATTGTTCGCCCCGGCCCATATATTTGTGCAGAATGGGAATTCGGCGGACTTCCTTGGTGGATTCAAACAGACGAAAATATGGAAATTCGCTGTAGCAATAAGGCTTATATTGAGCGCTTTGACAAATATCTCGATGAGCTTTTTTCACAGGTGCGCCCACTACTCTCAACTAATGGTGGCCCTGTTATTATGATGCAAATCGAAAATGAATACGGCTACTATGGCGATGACAGAGAATATCTTGCCTATCTTCGTCAGGCTTATATTAAAAGAGGAATTGATGTGCCTTTGTTTACTTCCGACGGTACATCAAAAGCAAATCTTCTTGACGGCAGCGTTGAGGGCTGTTTCTCAACACTTAATTTCGGCAGCAGAGTTGAAGAAAACTTTAAAGCTCATGATGAGTTGTATCCTGATGCGCCGAAAATGTGTATGGAAATGTGGAACGGTTGGTTCGATGCTTGGGGTGACGAAAAGCACCACACTACAAGTGCCGAGGATTACGCAAAGGTCGTTGACGATATGCTTAATAAGGGCAGCCTTAATATGTATATGTTTATTGGTGGCACTAATTTCGGCTTCACCAGTGGTGCAAATCACTATGAAAAATTTGCTCCCGATGTTACCAGTTATGATTATGACGCTCTGCTTACCGAGTGTGGTGATGTTACAGAAAAATACTATGCAGTTCGTAATGTTATTCAAAAGCATATAGATTATTCTTTGCCCGATGTACCTAAAAACAGAGATAAAAAGGCCTATGGCAAGGTGAAACTCGACGAATGTACAGGCCTGTTTTCTAACCTCGAAAAGCTCTCAGTGTCGGTACACAGCGATGTTCCAAAGCCTATGGAAAGTTACGGCAACGGCTACGGATATATTGCGTATAAAACACAGCTTCATCGTGATTATGACAATGTTACTCTTTCTTTTGAGAGCATTGGAGACAGAGCGCAGATTTATATAAATAAAGCCCTTGTTGATATTCTTTATATAAATGATAAGCTTGAGACAAAAATTACAGCTAAAAAGGGCGATATTTTAACGGTGCTTTGCGAGAATATGGGCAGAGCTAATTTCGGCTCTAAGATGATGCGTAAAAAAGGAATTGCAGGCAGATGTCTTATTGACAGCAAAATACATTTCGGCTGGGATGTTTATACATTGCCAATGGATAATCTTGATGCTCTTTCATTTGATAGCAGAGTACCGGAAGAAAAAAGCGTATTTTATAAAGGAAAATTAGTTATAGATGAAGTCAAGGACACGTTCCTAAAGCTCGACAATTTCACAAAAGGCTTTGTTACAATTAACGGCTTTAATATTGGCAGATATTGGGAAATCGGTCCGCAGAAAACTCTTTATGTACCGTCGTCAATACTTAAAAGCGGAGAAAACGAGATAATCCTTTTCGAGTCAGATGGAATCAAAGGTGAGAGCGTAATAGAATTTACCGATAAACCCGACTTGGGTTAAAATAAAAAATGAGGTGTTGTTATGATTAAACATATTGTAATGTGGAAATTTAAGGATTTTGCCGAGGGCGCAACAAAGCAGGAAAATCTTAGTAAGGTTAAAGCTATGCTGGAGGCGTTGCCCGAAAAAATCGACTTTATCAAAGAAATGCACGTTGAGCTTAATGTCAACCCTAAAAATGGTATGTATGACGCTGTGCTGATAAGCGCATTTGATTCAATTGAAGATGTGAATAACTATAGGGTGCATCCTGAACATAAAAAAATATCGTCTTTTGTTGCTTTGGTCAGAGAGGGCAGAGCGAGTGTTGACTATGAAATTAACAATTAAGATTTTTAGTGAGCAGTCATTCACTATGACTGCTCATTTTCTTGTTTGTGAAACAGTTGGTTAACAAAGTTAAAATTTTGTTTACAGAGCCTTTACAATAGTTTCAATTTTAAACAATTGTTAAACTTTAACAAAAAATATCGACTATTTCGTGGGTTTGTGATACAATTGATACATTCTAAATAGTGTTTGTAGCGTTGCTACTAAGCATATAGAAAAAACATATATTGAAAAGGAGTAAATAGTTTTGAAAGCAAGCGAAAGCGTTAAAAACTATGCGTCCTCTGTCAGAATGTATACTAATTACACTGTCAGAGAGATCAAAAAAATCTGTAAAGAGATCGGTCCGAGACCTGCCGGCAGCGAAAGCGAAAAAAAGGCTCAGGAGTACATAGCAGGACAGTTAGAAACCTGCGCAGACGAAGTTACTATTGAGGAATTTAAGCTTGCACCTAAAGCATTTATGAGCTTTATTGCAATTTGCGGTGTGTTCCTTTTAATTGCAGTTGTGTTCTCAATGATAAAGCTTCCAATCGTCAGTGCGATACTTACAGCTGTTGCATTTGTATGTCTTCTTTTTGAATTTGTTATGTATAAGGAATTTTATGATTTCCTTTTTCCGAAGGCAACATCACATAATGTAATCGGCGTTAAAAAAGCCACAGGCGAAGCTAAACAAAGAATCATTTTCAGCGGTCACGTTGACTCATCCTTTGAGTGGACATTTACCCACCTTGGCGGAAATATTCTTCTTTATATTGCCGGCGGATATGCAATTATATCACTTATTGCGGTTTGCATAATCAATATCTTTTTTGCTTTCGGTGTTTTTGAACCAGACAGCACATCTTATGAAATTTTCTATTGGCTACAGCTTGCTTTTGCCCCCGGTGGCATAGTTGCTCTTTTCTTCCTTAACAACAAGCGTTGCGTACACGGTGCAAACGATAACCTTACAGGCACAATGGCATCAGTTGCAGTTCTTAAGTACCTCAAGGACAATGACATCAGCTTTGAGAATACTGAGGTTGTTGCAATGAGCGCAGGCTCTGAGGAGTCAGGTCTTCGTGGTTCAAGAGCATATGTTAAAAGACATATCGATGAGCTTAAGGAGATTCCCACAATCTTTATCGGCCTTGAAACTCTCAGAGACTATGAGGATATTGCAATTTACGAGCGTGATATGTCAGGTACCGTAAAAATGGATGCAGGTGTTTGCTCACTGCTTAAAAAAGCAGGTAAAGAGGCAGGACTTGACCTTCCTTATTCATCAGTTTATCTTGGAGCTTCAGACGGTGCAGCTGTTCAGCAGCTTGGAGTTCCCGCTGTTACACTTGCAGCTATGAACCCCGGCCCACCGAGATATTATCACACAAGACGTGACACAGCCGACAACATGAACATGAAGACAGTTGAAAAAGGTCTTGAAATTGCGCTTAACGCTCTTTTCATCTATGATGAGGAAGGCTATAAGAAAGAATATTAATGATAATGAGGACGCGGGGTAGTACCTGCGTTCTTTTTGTCTTTTGCCGCCGAGAAAGCTGTTGTAAACCCGGCAGCTTTAAAACGATTGATGTTAAAGTTATTAGAATAATTCATGTCAATTCCTACAC
>CAYWKY010000110.1:0-6463 GCA_964458915.1 uncultured Faecalibacterium sp. | reverse complement strand
ACTAATGACAGTGTTACTCTTAGCTGGTCAAAGGTTAGCGGTGCAACCGGATATGCTATTTATCAATATAAAAGCAATTCATGGGTAAAAATTAAGACAACCACATCAACTAAGTATACTGTAAAATCTCTTAAAAATAACACTACCTATAAGTTTAGAATTAAGCCATACGCTAAAACCGATAAGGGTACTGTATGGGGAAAAAACTCATCTACAGCTTCAATTAAAACTGCAACGCTTAAAACTCCTACGGTTACTGCTACTGCTGCCAAAAGCTCTGTTACTCTCAAGTGGGGTAAGGTCAGCGGTGCAACAGGCTATGCCGTTTATCAGCATAATGGCAAAAGTTGGGTGAAAATAAAAACTACATCTGAAACAAAATATACAGTGAAGTCTCTTAAAACAGAGACAACATATAAGTTTATGGTTAAAGCCTATGCTAAGAAAAACGGTGGCACAATATGGAGCAAAAGCTCAAAATCTGTTTCAGCTAAGACATATGACCCGACTAAGACAAAAATCACTTCTATTACCTCAACTGAAACCAGTGTAACTGTTAAATGGAGCAAGGTTTCCGGCGCTACCGGTTATAGATTGTATGTACGCAAAAACGGCGAATGGTCAAGCGTTAAGACAACTTCATCACTTAGCTATACCGTTAAAAAATTGAAGCCTGCCACCTCATACACCTATGCTGTTAAAGCGTATAAAAAGGTTGACGGCAAGGTTGCATGGTATGCGATGAGTAGTAGCAAGACTATAAAGACTAAGGCTAATGAGCCTCAAGTTCCATCAACTGAGCCGACAACTACTCAGCCGACTACAACAGATCCGACAACAACAGAACCCACTACTACCAAACCGACCACTACTCAGCCGACAACAACAAAGCCGACAACAACAAAGCCGACTACAACCAAGCCGACCACTACAAAGCCGACAACAACCAAGCCGACTACTACAAAGCCGACCACTACAAAGCCGACAACAACCAAGCCGACTACCACAAAGCCGACAACAACCAAGCCGACTACCACAAAACCAACAACTACAAAACCGACTACAACACAGCCGACGACGCACTCACCAAACGAGCTTGTGGCTTATAGAATTGAGAAGTATAGGAAGATTTTTGACAATGATACTATTTACTTCAAAATATCAAGCGATAATGGCTCAGGTGGCTTAGGTAATATTGAGTATGCTCAAAAAGGCGGAAACATTTATGTTAAGGCTGTTGATGAGGGCATGACAGCAAGGATGTATTATGACAAAAAGAGCGATAAAATGTACGCTTATTTCTTGCTTTTCTATTATGAAGTGCCTAAAGCTGAGTGGAAAGATATGGGAATAACAGATGCTCTTGATGATATGAAAATCAAAAACACCGGCTTTATTACTGTCAGCGAAGAGAAATTTAACGGCAAGTCCGTTATTTGCGAGAGCTATAGAGATATTAAAAACGGTGTAACAAATAAATATTACTTTGACGGCGAAACCTTAATTGGTATCGAGAAGAAGTATAATAGCAAAAGCACTATAACCTATGTGGAAGCTGTCAGCAACACATTTGACGAGTCAATTTTAAAAAGACCTACATCGGGTTATACAAACATTTCCGGCTTAATGTAATTTAAAAATCACTGCGGAAACGAACTGCAACAGGTTCTTTCCGCAGTTATATTTTGCCTTTTTTCTGTCAACAATTCCAAAGAGGTGAGAAAAATGAACCTGCTTTTTAAAGGCATAATAGTTTATATTGCTGTAGTTATCGCTATGAGACTTATGGGCAAAAGACAAATAGGGGAGCTTCAGCCCGGCGAATTAGTTATAACTATTTTGCTGTCCGAGGTGGCGGCTATGCCTTTGCAGGGCGACGACATTCCGGTGCTGGCAAGCTTGTCTCTTGTGTTTTTGCTTGTGGTACTCGAAATGCTTTCATCGCTTTTGAGCATAAAAAGCCGTGCCTATCGCACACTTATTCAGGGCAACAGTGTGCTTATTATAAAAGAGGGAAAAATAGTTAAGCGTAACATGAAAATGATACGCTACAGCACAGATGATTTAATCGAGGCTTTGCGCCTTAAGGATGTGTTTGATATAAGCACAGTTCAGTACGCTTATATTGAAACTAACGGCTCTGTCAGCATACAGCTGAAAAAAGAGTATCAACCTGTTTGCTGTGACGACTTAAAAATAAAAGCTGCTGAGGAATATTTGCCATGTCTTATTATAAGCGACGGAAAGGTTATAACTAAGAATTTCTCCTTGTGTAACATGACTGAGGAAAAACTTAGAAAAGCCCTCAAAAAGCAAAATTTAACAGTCGAGGATGTCTTTTTAATGACGGCAGACAAAAGCGGAAAAAACTATATTGTTAAAAAAGGGGGCGAATGATATGAAACGAGTGTTGGGTGCAGTGTTTATTGCTTCTGTTTTGTTTTATCTCAGCTTTATTTCTTCCGACTATCTTTGCGATTCCTGTGAGAAAATGAAGACGGAGCTTGAAATTTGCGCCGAAAAAATCAAGGCTGAGGATTATGAGAGTGCTTTGACAATAACCTATGATTTGCAAGGAAAATGGCAGGAAAATATAACGCTTCTCAGCATTATTTCAGGCGACGATAATCTTCTTTCCCCGGGCAAAAACATTCCCGCTATTCACGACAGTGTAAGAGACGAAAACTATGAAAGCGCCCTTATGCTCATAAGAGAGTGCCAAGGCTATTTTGAGGAGATAATCGAGTCGCAAAAGCTAAGTTTAGGCAACATTTTGTAGGTTTTGTGAAAGTGATGTTAATGTCATATTAACAAGGAAAAGGTAAATATTAACATTACACTTTTTTCGTTGACAAAGAAAAATCCCTTTGATATACTGAGTTTATTAAATTATATTAAGAGGTGATTTCAATGAAAAAACTAACTAAAGCGTTTCACTTTATGTTGACACTTTTGCTTATAATATCTCTTTGCGGTACCTCATCTTTAGCGGCAAAGGTAAATGTAGCTGCCACGAAAAGCTTGAGCGCAACGGCAACCTCTGACAGTGTTTCTTTGAAATGGAGCAAGGTCAGCAAGGCTACGGGTTACAGAGTATATAAAAAGGTTGACGGAAAATGGGTCAAGCTGAAGACTCAAAGCAGTGTTACATATACGGCTAAAGGTCTCACAGCGTCCACAAATTATACCTTCGGTGTCAAGACATATAGAAAGGTTAACGGCAAAGAATATTGGTCGAGCATTAAAACCGTTAAAGCAAAAACCAAGGCAATGGCAGACATTAAAACGCCGACTGCCACAGTGACCTCCAACAGTGTTACACTTAAATGGAGCAAGGTTCCCGGTGCGACCGGATATAGGGTATATCAGTACCAAAATAAAAAGTGGGTAAAGCTTAAATCTACCACGGAAACAAAGCACACTATTTCCTCTTTGAAAAAAGCCACAAGCTATAAATTTAGGGTTCAGGCATATGCTAAGACTGACAGCGGTACTGTTTTCGGAGACTATTCAAAGACGGTGACAGCTAAAACTACAGACCCGACAAAAACGAAGATAACATCTGCCACTGCCGGCACAACAACAGTGTCTCTTAAGTGGACTAAGGTGTCGGGGGCTACAGGGTACAGAGTTAGTGTGCTGGAAAACGGAAGCTGGAAAAAGGTTAAATCAACAAGTGAGCTTAGCTATAAGGTAACAAAGCTAAAAAGCAACACCAAATATTCCTTTATGGTCAGAGCTTATAAAAAGTCCGGCAATAAGGTTACATGGTACACACCCAGTGACACTCGCGCTGTTGTCACTAAAGCTACTGACAGTGACCTTAAAGCTTATAGAATCGAGAAGTACCGGAAAATTTTTGCCGGTGACGAGCTTGCGGTTAAAATGACAATGAATGACCCGGATTACGGTGATTCACCACTGGAAATAGCAAAGAAAAACGGTAATCTTTCAATGAAGGCGAGTGTCGAGGGCATTGAAGCGAGAATCGTTTATAACAAGAAAAGCAACAAAACTTATATGATTATCGATTCCCTAAACAGCTATCTTGTTGTTACTGCAGATGAGCTTGAAGGAATGGATATGAATGAGATTATAAACGGCTTCGTAATAAACAACGTAGGAAAAATCACTGTTAAATCCACAACCTACGATGGTAAATCAGCTATTTGTGAAAGCTATGTTGACACACAGACAGGTGAAAAGGTTAGTTACTATTTTGTTGCCGATGTTTTAGTGGCAAGCGAAAGAGTTTTGTCAAGCGGAGAAAAAGAGATAATTAAATTTCAAAGCATAAGTACAAGTGTTTCTTCCTCTGTTTTTGACGAGCCTCCTTGGTACTATATGGATTTAAGCGGCATTATGCAATAATCAAAGCTAATAAAATTAAGGGTTTCTTTGGATAATAATTCTAAAGAAGCCCTTTAAGCTTAATAAACGCAATTTTTTATTAGGCTTTTACTTTTTTGCTATTGATTATTTTTGCTGCAACAGTTATAATAGAAATGTTAGAATATTATGAAGAAGGTGTAGTTTTGATTTTTACAGAAAAAATTTCAGACACTAAAACAACAGTCAACGAATGCACAAGCTATGCAGTTGACGGAATCAAAAAGATTTGTGAAGCATATGGCCCAAGACCTTGCGGTGAATATACGGAAGAGTTCGCTCAGATGGCTATGATGGAGGAGCTTGAGGCTTTTTCAGATAATGTCCACCGTGAAACCTTCAAGGTTAATCCTGAGGCATTTATGGCTTTCGTACCCCACGCAGGTGCAGCTCTCATTGGTGCAAGCGCTATTAATGCGGCTGCGGCTTTCAAAAATAAGCCTAAAAAAGCTCTCGGCAGTATTGCTCTTATGGGTGGCGCTCTTTCCGGTATTGTCGGTGAGTTCCTGCTCTACAAGAAGATGCTTGACCCTCTTTATAAGGAGAAGGTATCAGGTAATGTTATCGCTGTAAGAAAAGCAAAGGGCGAAACAAAGAGAAGAATCATTCTGTCAGGTCACACTGACTCGGCTCCCGAATGGACATATACATATAAGCTCGGCTCAAACGGTGTTGCAGCCGTAGCAGGCTATGCTATTGCCGGTCTTGCTTACACCGGTGCAACAGCTGCAGTGGCTCTCGGTGGCAAAAAGCCTGCTCTTGCAAAGAAGATGGCAGCGGGTCAGGCAGCATTCCTTCCTGCTTACGCAGCACTTTTCAAGTTTGCAAATCACAAAAAATATGTTGATGGAGCTAACGATGACCTTACCGGTTGTTACATTTCCTCAGCTGTTATGAAGTATCTCAGCGACAACGATGTTCGTTTTGAAAACACTGAGGTTGTTTGTGCTCTTGTTGGTGGCGAAGAAGCAGGTCTTCGTGGCTCAAAGGCATTCTTTGAAGCTCACCCCGAAATGAAAAATGACGGCGTTGAAACTGTGTTTATCAGCATTGACACCATTCGTGACGAAGATTACATGATGATTTATGAAAAAGACATGACAGGCATGGTTCAAAACGATAAGCGTGTTTGTAATCTTCTTAAAAATGCAGGTGCAAAATTTGGCAAGGATATTCCTGTTGGTACAATTCCTCTTGGCTCAACTGATGCGGCTGCCGCTTCACAGGCAGGCGTTGCAGCAGCTTCTATTGTTGCAATGGATTCTTCACCGGCAAGATATTACCACACAAGACTTGATACAGCTGATAACCTTGTTCCGGAGTGTATTGAAAAGGTACTCAATATCACTCTTCAGGCTGTATTTGATTTTGACGAAAACGGTCTTAACTAAGAAAATAGTTAAAAGTTAATCCAAAAAATTATTTTAACAACTAATGAGGACTGAATCCTGTATTAAACAGGGCTCAGTCCTTTTGGTTTGCTCTTTATTTGTGTGTTGCAGGCTTTTATATTTAAGCGGAAATTAATTACGGAAATTTTTCAAAAAATCAACCCCCTTTTTATTAGACTCTTTTATCTAATGAAAGGGAATTGCTTAATTTAGTGTATGGTTATTTTGTACTATATGCTAACAGCAAAGAAACGATTTCATCAACTCACCCTCGTGTTTGTTGTTGCTAATTAGCAATTAGGCGGCTATTATGTTGATTTCAGCAAAAATGCATTGTAATTGGTAAAACAGAATAAAGAAAGAGGAATATTTCTATAAGAAAATTAACTTCAACAAAGTGCTGAAAAAATGCGAAAAAAACTGTAAAAATCGCCTAGGAAAAATAAAAAAAGCCACAAAAACCCTTGACAACAAGGTGGTTTTCATGGTATCATTGCAGAACATATAATGCGTAATTATGCCTAAGGGCATTACCTCTATAAGCATATTACCATTTAAGAGCAAAAATGTCAATACATTTTCACAAAAAAACTGTGTCAGCAGTTTCGTAGTGCCGCGCAAGGCAAATAAAAAAGATATGGAGTGATAAGCCAATGGTTAAAACGACCGATGTCAAGGTTGGT
>CAYWKY010000109.1:0-6515 GCA_964458915.1 uncultured Faecalibacterium sp. | reverse complement strand
CGGAAGAATGAAGGCTTGCCGTGCAATCGGTGCGTCACTTTCTGAGGAAGATGTGAAAAAATGGGAGATTGAACATGTAAAAATGCTTTCGGAAATTGCACCAGAAGAATTTGATGTAAAGCATTATGCGGCACTTGCTGAATTACAAGTTTTGAAGTGATAATCTATTGAAAAAGTAAAAATTGCATCTCAAAGATTTATTAAACGGAACAAGAAAGGTGTTGTGTCCAAGAAGATAGTTACGTTGTTGTAATTGTTCCAACAAGTTGTGCCCATAGTAACGAAAATATGGAATTAAGAAATAGGATTTTGAGAAAACATACCTTGTTAGGTGTTATGAGTATGTCTATAGACTTGTATAGGGGGATAGCAGATGCTATAACATGTATTATGGTATTTAAATCAGGTAAGAAACATAATTTTTCTAAAAATGTCTATTTTGGCAATTGGAAAGAAGATTGATACTATTGGCATTCCACTAGAGGGATGATTCCTGACAAAGATAAAACGAGATATTCAAAAACGCCGGAAGAGCATATGGACGAATGGATAAAATCACTTGAAAATGATGATAAAAACGATGATAATTATGGGATTTGGAGAAAATTAACTCTTACATATCCTGAAATATCAGAAAATATGAGTGAAGATGAAAAAGACTTCTTAAAAGAGGAAATTTGTTATGATGAATGGATGTGGGAGTATTTCAAAGAAACGGATTATAGCCTAATTACAGAATATGATTTCAAGAAAGTTGTAAAAGACTTTATGATTTTTAATCTTAGACAGTTAGAAGAATTATCTACAGAGAAAGGTGAGGATGATGAAACAAACAACTCTTGATAAATTATTTCACATAGAGTATGGAACGGATTTAGAGTTAAATAAACTGAATTCTGTAGATGGAGATGTAAGATTTATTTCTCGCACACGGAAAAATAATGGGTTATCTGCCTATGTGCATAGAATTGATGGAATAGCTCCAAATCCTGCTAATACAATATCTGTAGCATTAGAAAGCAGTTCGGTTTTATTTGCTTTTCTTCAAGAAAAGCCTTATTATTCTGGGCGAGATATTGCATATTTAGAACCAATTTATAAATTAACAAAAAATGAAATGTTGTTTTATTGTACCTGTATTACAGCAAATCGTTTTAGATATAATTATGGAAGACAAGCTAATAAAACAATTGCAAAGTTGATGATTCCTGAAATATGTGAAATCCCAGAATGGGTAAACAGAACAGAGATAAAGGATTTGTCGCATCTTGATGAAAATATATTAAATGAATAAATAGAAAAACCTTACGGGTACAAATTGTTTGATTTTGACAAAGTATTTTGCTTCGTACGTGAGCAGGAACACGAAGGAGAGACATTTGTGAATTTAATATCAGCATTGACAAAAAGCAACGGTGTGAAAGATGTTGTTGAAACCAATAGTTACATAGATGGCAATAAGATTACCATAACATCTAATGGGATATACACATGAACGGCTTTTTATCAAGAAAGACCTTTTATAACACAAGATAGCGTGGCTGTAGAACTTCTAAATAAAAAATTGAATAAATATATTGCAATGTATTTGTTGTGCTTAATAAACAATGAGAAATTCAGATATAATTATGGCAGAAAAAGTAGCAAATCAAAATTATTGCAAATGAAATTGTTATTGCTGATAACGAACAGTGAACAACCTGATTGGGATTATATGGAGAAGTATATAAAAACGATACCATATTCAAAAAGTATATAAAGATTATTTCTCAATTGTTATAACGATTGCAACCTAATTAAATAATAAAGTTAAATGACGACCGCATGGTCTAAATTGAATTTAAAGTCAATATCGGCAACATTTTGGCAACAAAATATATTATAGCCTAAAAAACAAATATAATACAAATAATACGAATACTATGCCGTATATTTTATTAACAAATATGTTTGAGGTTGCAAATACCTGGGCGAGTGGGAATAAACCAACCGACTCCTGAAAACCTTGCGTTGCAACGGCTTTCGGGAGTTCTTTTGCTTCAACATGAATACTATTGAATTTCATCTTTTCACACCGTATAGTCAGAAATAAATGCAACTGATATTTTGACGGATAAATAAACAAAAAAATATGCGCTTCACATAAGCGGAAATGCATCCTTTATTAGGATATTTCTGTATCACTCAATCAATCTTTTAAACTCGAAATAAACATATCACATTAATATTTTCCCTGTTCAATTCAATGCTGAATGGGGAATTTTTTGAAATGTTGGCGGATTTTTAATATATAAAATTGTCTTTTTACTGTGAACTACTTTATAAACCGCTGTGCTTGATTTTACATATAAAAAATGCTATAATATTAGTCAAAAATTTGGATTGGACGGAATAATATGAAAAGTTTACTGCAATATATAAAACAATATCGCAAGGAGGCTGTTTTAGGCCCTCTTTTTAAATTGACGGAGGCTTTGTTTGAGCTTTTTGTACCCCTCGTTGTTGCTGAAATTATAGACAGCGGTATCGCAAAAGGGGATAAGCATATTATTTATACCCACGGTATGTTGATGATTGCCTTAGGTGTAATTGGCTTTATTTGTGCAATAATCGCTCAATATTTTGCTGCAAAAGCTTCTGTAGGCTTTGCGGCGAATTTGCGTTTGGCTCTTTATAAAAAGGTCAGTTCGTCAAGCTATACCGACCTTGATAATATAGGTACCTCAACGCTTATGACTCGAATGACTGGCGATGTCAATCAAGTGCAAACCGGCGTTAATATGACATTGAGACTTTTGCTTCGCTCTCCATTTATTGTCTTTGGAGCTATGATAATGGCATTTACTGTTGATGCAAAATCGGCAATAATATTCCTTGTTGCGGTACCCGTGCTTTCTGCTATAGTTGCTGCCATAATGAAAATAACAGTTCCTCTTTATAAGCGTGCTCAGCAGTACCTGGATAAACTCTCTTTGTCAACACGAGAATCTCTTAAAGGCGTTAGAGTAATTAGAGCCTTTAGAAAAGAACAGGACGAAATAGAATCATTCAATTCCTATAACGATAATCTTACCTCTCTTCAGCTCTTTGCGGGAAAAATATCCGCTTTAATGAATCCACTGACATATATCGTTGTCAATTCAGCTGTTATTGCTATTATCTGGGTTGGAGGAAAACGAGTTTATTCCGGCAACCTCACTCCCGGTGCTATTATTGCTCTTTATAACTATATGTCTCAAATTTTAGTGGAGCTTATTAAGCTTGCTAATATGATAATGACTTTAAATAAAGCTTTGGCTTCAGCTTCAAGAATCGATGCGGTACTTACTTCACAAGGCTATAACGAGACAGAAAGCGACAAGAATATAAGCTTTGATAAAAACGCTGCTGTGGAGTTTAAAAATGTTTCCTTTAAATATGAAGGTGCAGGCGAAGAATCCTTGAGCAATATCTCGATTAATGTTAAAAAAGGTGAGCGTATAGGAATCATCGGTGCAACAGGTTCGGGTAAAACAACTTTTGTAAATCTTATTGCACATTTATACGGTGCAACATCCGGTGCTGTTGCGGTTAATGGTCGTGACGTTAAGGATTATCCTGATAAGCTGTTGCGTAAAATGATGGGTATAGTACCGCAAAAATCTGTGCTTTTTAAGGGTACTATAAGAGAGAATTTGCTCCTTGGTGGAAAAGAAGCATCTGATGAAGCGCTTATGAAGGCTGTCATTGCAGCTCAAGCAGGAGATGCTGTGGCTTCTAAAGGTGGTCTCGACGGAGAAATAGAGCAAAACGGACGCAATCTTTCAGGCGGTCAACGTCAAAGACTTTGTATCGCACGAGCCTTAGTTGGTGAGCCTGAAATCTTAATTCTTGATGACAGTGCATCAGCTCTTGACTTTGCTACTGAAGCGGCATTGAGAAAGGCTATAGCTTCTCTTCCTTATAAGCCGACAGTTTTCACTGTGTCTCAGCGAGTGTCATCTGTTATGGGCTGCGACAGAATAATAGTGCTTGACGACGGAAATGCTGTTGGTATCGGTACACACAGCGAGCTGTTGTCTTCATGCCCGATTTATGCGGATATTTGTCAAACTCAGCTTGATAAGGAGGATATGTAAAATGAAAAAAACAAGTACCTTAAAAAAGCTGATAAAAATGCTTGGAAGTCAAATGGGTATTTTTGCAATATCCTTGGTTTTAGCTGTTGTTACAGTGGCCTTAACTCTTTATATTCCCATACTTTTCGGTGATGCAGTGAATTGTGTTGTAGGAGAGGGTAATGTAGATTTTGAAAGCATTAAAACTATTATATTAAAAATGGTAGCTTCAATAGCCGTAACTGCTTTGGCTCAATGGTTAATGAGCATTTGTAATAACCGATTAAGCTATCGTCTTATACATGACCTTCGCTCAAAAGCTTTTGATAAGCTTCAAAAATTGCCCTTGTCATATATTGACACGCATCCCTACGGTGATACAGTCAGCCGTATAATTACAGATACAGATACTCTTGCTGACGGTTTACTTATGGGCTTTTCGCAGCTGTTTACAGGCATAATAACTGTGCTTGGTACTGTTGTGCTCATGTTCCAAATTAACTGGAAAATATCTTTAGTGGTTATAGTTTTAACCCCGGTGTCACTACTTGTTGCTAAGTTTATTGCAAGCCGTACCTATAGTATGTTTAAGGTTCAATCTGAAACACGAGGAGAACAAACATCATTTATTGAGGAAACTGTGGGCAATCAAAAAACAGTTCAAGCCTTTTGTCACGGCGACATTGCTACTGAAAAATTTGAGGAAATAAATGAACGTCTTAAAGACTGTTCATTAAGAGCAACCTTCTTTTCTTCAATGGTTAATCCTTCAACTCGTATTATTAACTCAGTAATATATGCACTCGTTTGCCTCATGGGAGCTTTGACTGTTATTTCCGACAGTACCGTTCTAACTGTAGGCGCACTGTCTGCCCTTCTTAGCTATGCCGGTCAGTACGCTAAGCCATTTAACGAAATATCCGGTGTTGTCACCGAGCTGTCATCGGCAATTGCCAGCGCTAATCGTGTCTTTGAGATAATTGAACAGCCTGAGGAAGTTTCAACAGATTCCTTGCCGGAAATGCCAACTGCCGAGGGCAATGTTTCTCTCAATAACATTAAGTTCTCTTATGTACCGTCTAAACCGCTTATTGACGGAATTACCTTAAACTTCAAAAGCGGAGAGCAAATAGCTATTGTTGGCCCTACAGGTTGCGGAAAAACTACACTTATTAACCTGCTTATGCGCTTTTATGATGTTAACGAGGGCAGTATTTCAGTAGACGGTACCGACATAAAATCAGTCACAAGACATAGCCTTCGTAAAAATTATGGTATGGTTTTGCAGGAGACTTGGCTTAAAGCAGGTACAGTTAGAGAAAATATTATTATGGGCAATCCTGAGGCTACAGATGAAGAAATTTTAGCCGCTGCAAAATCAACTCATGCTCATAGCTTTATAAAAAGATTGCCTAAAGGCTACGACACAGTTTTAGGTGAAGACGGTGGAAGCCTTTCTGAGGGTCAAAAGCAGTTGTTGTGTATCACAAGAATAATGCTTTGTTTGCCGCCTATGCTGATATTAGACGAGGCAACCTCATCAATCGACGTTAAGACTGAAATGCATATCCAACACGCATTTAAGCGCTTAATGAAAGGCAGAACAAGCTTCGTGGTTGCACATAGACTTTCGACTATAAAATATTCAGATGTTATTTTGGTTATGAAAGACGGCAATATAATTGAACATGGCAATCACGCTGAACTGCTTGAGAAAAAAGGCTTCTATTATGAATTGTATAATAGTCAGTTCGCAAACTGAATTTAAGGGCTTCTTTGGATTAAAATCCAAGAAGCCCTTTTATAATATAGTCGGATGTGTGCTTAAAGGTGGCAGGGGAGGAAAGTGCATTTTAATTTTCCGGGTGGAACGGGGAAGCGAGGCGGCGGCTCCACTAAAATCGCTTCGCGATTTTTCGGCGATGCTGCGCACCGCCACGCCACCTTCGGTGGCTGTGGAGCCGCCGAGCCTCCCAATTCCACCCGCCTACTCGAAGACACCTTACCTTCCTTTGCTCGGTCAAAGTTTTGGTCGAGCTTTTTCAAAAGCTCGTGGGGTGTGGGGCAACGCCACACAAAAAAAGTAAAAGAATAGTATAGATCAAAAGCAGTAAAAAAGCGCCGCTTTTTTACTGCTTCTTTAATTTGGCTAAATGTTTTCGTTTCTTAAGGTTTCAACTGTGTTTTCCTTGTTGACCTTTTTCATGGAGTAAACCATGCTGAGAGCCACAATTATAAACACGCTGATTATTGCTGTTAAGAATGTACCCCATGGCACATAAAAGCTCATATCATATCCGCTGTCTGTAACAACATAATAAATCAGATATGTTATTGCAAGCGACACCGGCAATGAGAACAGTAAGCTCTTAACGCCATATAATATTGACTCAAAGAGCATCATTTTTCTCATGCCCT
>CAYWKY010000108.1:0-6539 GCA_964458915.1 uncultured Faecalibacterium sp. | reverse complement strand
TATAGGATAAAAATGATATATTAAATTGTATATATTAAGTCAAAATGTATATTTATCCCTTTTAGATAAATGTATGGCTATTGTGGCGAAGCTCTAAAAAATTACCGAAATTATTCCTATTTAGGAGCTTTATGCTTGCGCTGCTATAAGCTGTCATCATTTTCACCGCCTGTAATAATAGAATATTTCAAAAATATACGGGTAAAACGGTGAATGAATATATAAGAACAAAAAAATTAATCGAGCCTGTGTTTTTTTAAGAAGTCAGATATTTTAGTCTTGGAGCTGTCCAACTTGCTCGGTTACACAAGTCTCAGCCATTTTAGCAGAGTGTTTAAAACTTATACGGGTGTAACACCTGCTGCTTATCGGCGAGCGGAAAGGGGTGACAATTAAAAGATTAATTTTAACACTATGTCTATAACAATTTTGGAGGATTTATTATGAAAAGAAAGTTTGTTTTATCATTAGTTAGTTTGGTTCTCAGCGTTAGCTTGTTGTTCACCTTAGGCGTACCCGCTTTTGCAAAGAATGACAATAAAACCGACTACCCATTTATTTATATACACGGTATGATGGGTTGGGGCGAAGGCTCACCGATGGAAAAGGATACTCCATATTGGGGAACTCAGCCTGAAAATAATGTTATGACCTATCTTCGTTCAAAAGGCTATAATGTATATAATCCACCTGTCAGCGGTCTTGGCAGCGCTTGGGATAGATGCTGTGAGCTTTACGCTCAGCTTACCGGAACAGTAGTAGATTATGGCGAAGCTCATTCTAAACAGTGCGGTCACGAAAGATATGGCAGAGACTATACCGGCAAAGCTACAATGGGCGAGCCTTGGGATTTAAAAATGCCTTTAAATCTTGTAGGTCATTCCTTCGGCGGCGCAACAGTGCGACTTTTTGCTTCCCTTGTCGCCTACGGTGACGAAACAGAAAAAGAAGTCTCAGGTGATAACTGCTCAGAGCTTTTCAAGGGCGGTCACGAGAAGGCTATATATTCAGTTACCACAATGGCTGCACCTCACAACGGTTCAACAGTGTCAAACTATCTGTCTGACCCGGTACTTCCTGCGGCATTGGTAGTTATGCTCACACAGGGCGCAAATAACAGCGGAATTACAAATATGGATATTATGTTTGACCATTGGGGCATAACCGCAGACCCGTCAACCGGCGCTGAACAGCCAAAGCTCACCTTTAGAAAGTGCCTCAAGGCTGCCGCTTCAAAGGATCATTGCGGTTATGATATGACAGTTCAGGGTGCAGAAAAGCTCAACGAAAAAATTAAAACTGTCAAAACAGCTTATTATTTTTCATATACAACATGTATAACAGAGACTGACAAGCGAGGCTACACTAAGGTCAGCGATAATTATGAAAATGTTTTCTCTTTGTTTAAGATGACATCGACTATAATTTCCGGCTCTGTAGGCGTATTTCTTGGTGGTAAATATATTGACAAATCATGGGGCGCAAACGACGGTATTGTTCCTTTAAAGAGCGCACTTTACCCATTTGACGAAGACCATATAACCTATGAGGAGAATAGAGAATTACAGCCTGGCGTTTGGTACGTTATGCCTACAATTATGGGCGCTGATCACTATGATTTTTGTACCGCTGCCGATACAGGTGAGATGGGTACTAAAGAAGAATACTTCGGTTTATATACAGACTTAATGGAAAGAATATATAATCTCTAATTTTCC
Organism: uncultured Faecalibacterium sp.; assembly: GCA_964458915.1. GTDB lineage: Bacteria > Bacillota > Clostridia > Oscillospirales > Acutalibacteraceae > UBA6857. The sequence goes on along the minus strand of CAYWKY010000108.1, from coordinate 4,821 downwards.
CTTTCTTTTTAATGCATTTGACAATATCAGGTGCAAGTGATAGAATAACATTAGTTTAAAAGAAAGGTTGTTGATTATTATGGCAGGACCCGGTGGTGGTTCAAGCGGTGGCGGCTTTGGTGGCGGCTCCTTTGGCGGTGGCGGAAGTCATGGCGGCGGTTTTTCCGGCGGTGGCGGCTTCGGCGGAGGCTCATTTGGCGGCGGTGGAAACCACGGTGGTTTCGGCGGTGGCCCGCGTCCCGGACCGGGTGGCTTTGGTGGCGGACCTCACAGACCACCTCATCATCACGGTCCACATCATCATGGTGGTTTTTTCGGACCGGGATGGCATGTTGGCTACGGCCCACATTTTGGCGGTGGCGGCTGTTTTACAGGCATAATTGGTATTGGTGTATTCTTAGCTGTTTTTGTATTTATTATATTGACTGTCAGTAATACTCCCGATTACTCTTACACCTATGGTGAGGAGCAAATTGAAGGTGTGATTTATGATGAGGCTACTATGCAGGATTATGCTGACGGCAAGTATAGGAAATACTTTGGTGACAGCGAAGACAATATCCTTCTTGTTTTCCTCTCAAATGAAGAGGCTGACGGCTATTACACAATAGCTTGGATTGGAGACAATGTCAGCTATGAAATAAACGAAATGTTTGGTGAGTACACAGAGTATGGCGAAGCCTTATCAAGCCATATTAACGAAAATTATTTTGCCTATTCTCTCGACACTGATTTAGCCTCAGTTGTTAAGGAAATGAGCGAGCACATTAAAGAACGCGGTCTTTCGTCGAACTTTGCCGACGAAAAAGAAAAGCTTAGCACAGACAAATCAAAGTTTTATAATTTCACAAGCTTTGATTTGTCAACTCAGGTTGTTGACACTGCCTTAAAGGATTTCACTTCACAAACGGGTATACCTATGGTTATTGTTGTGGACTCTGCCGAGGAGGTTTTCGGTGGTGGCTCGACAGAAAATGTGACAACAATTGTTGGCGGTACTGACGGCAAAACCCAAACTACAATTAGCGGTGATACCCCTGTAACTGTTGGCGTTTTTCTTATAGTTTTATTGTCTATTTTGGCGAGTATTTTTATTGGATTTTTTATTGCTAAAAAGAGCTTGAAGAAGAAAGAGAATAAGAAAGACGACATGCCCTGGGAATCATAAATGAATACAAAAATATCCCTCACTTTTAATGGTGTAGGGATATTTTTGTACTATCAGCAATAGCAAAAATGATAATTTTCATTGATATTTTTTGCGAAATGTGGTAAGATAATAAGCAAGATAATAAGTAAGATAGTGGAGTGATATCATGTCCGAATATAGACCACCTTATGAGATTAATGATAGGATATTAGGTCTTGTTGCTCAAATATCAGAAAAAATCGGAAGAATTACTGAACGCAGCAATCTTGACTCAAAGCCCCATTTGAGAAAAAACAATAAAATTAAATCTATTCATTCCTCTCTTGCTATTGAAGCAAACTCATTGACTTTAGGTGAGGTTAGAGATGTAATTAACGGAAATCTTGTTCTTGGAGCTGAAAAGGAAATACAAGAAGTCAAAAATGCTTATGCTGCTTATGACGAAGTAGCCTCAACCGATGTCTATGACATTAAAGAGCTAAAAAGATTGCATGGAATTATGACAAAGTATGTTGCAGATGTCAGTGGAGAGTTTCGTCGTGGTGAAGAGGGAGTTTTTAGCGGCGATAAGTGTATTTTTATGGCACCACCTGCAAAATTTGTCCCAGAGCAAATGGAAAATTTATTTTCTTGGATGAAGGAAAATAAAAGTGTAGTCCACCCTTTAATTCTTTCTGCCGTTTTTCATTATGAATTTGTGTTTATTCATCCGTTCACAGATGGCAATGGCAGAATGGCAAGGCTATGGCACACAGCGATTCTTACAAAATGGCAAGATATTTTTGAGTTTATACCTATAGAAAGTCAGATAGAAAAGTTTCAAAAGGGTTATTATGATGCTATTGCAAAATGTCATATGGACGCAAGCAGTACAGCTTTTATAGAATTTATGTTAGAACAAATAAATGCAATTCTCGATGAAGTATCTGTATCTGTCACTGCCCCTGATAATAGTATTTCAGAATATGTCAAAAGGTTGCTTTCAGTTATGGATTACGATACACCATATACATCAAATGAAATTCTTTTATTGTTAGGCTTGAAATCAAAAGAAACTTTACGAAAAAATTATCTCGCTCCTGCAATTCGTGATAATTTAATTGTTATGACTGAGCCGGGTAAACCAAACAGCCGAAATCAAAGGTATATAAAAAGATAGATAATAAAACATCCCTGCACAACTCATCGTGCAGGGATTAGTTTATTTTTATTCACCTTTTAGTTCCATATGATCCAAGGCATATTGTAAAGCCATGCCGATAAGCTCGTTGCGTGAACGGCCTGTTTTATTGGCTAAGCTGTTATATTCCTCCTGCAAAGCTCTGTCTATGCGGATAGTCATAGTTACGCTTTTGTCTTCCTTTGGGGTGACAACAAATTTTTCCATAATATAGCTTCTCCTGAGTTTAGTTGTGCTAAGATAAAAGTATTATAGCATTATAAAAAGCCTTAAATCTATAACACAAAATTGCATTGAAATATCACTTGACAAAACAATGCAAATATGTATAATTGACATTGAAAAAATTCTAAGCGTGAATTGGGGGATTATATGATAACCTACGAGGCTTTTTACAAGACTTTAAAGCAAAGAGGCATTTCCACATATAAGCTGACAAAAGAATATAATATTAGCAGTAACACCTTAAATCGAATTAAGCACAATAAAGCTATTAGCACAGATACAATTAACAGGCTTTGTATAATATTAGACTGTAATGTAGATAACATTATTACCTTTAAAAGATAAAAATATCCCTGCACTTTTAACAGTGCAGGGATTAATTTTACTTACTATTTCTCGCTTCTTTAATGCCTTCCATAATATAACCTTTGGCTTCAACAGCTTTTTCTTGTGAGGTAGGCTCAATTCCCTCAAGGGGATATTTGATGCCAAGCTCTTTATATTTGTTTACACCTAAGGTGTGATAGGGGAGCACATCAAGGTAATGGAGATTTTTAAGTGCGCCGATAAATCTGCCTAAGTTTTTGAGATCCTCAGCGTCGTCGGTTATGCCTTCAACTACAACATGCCTGATACATAAATCAACATTGGTCTTCTCTAAAAACTTCGCAAAGGAGAGAATGTTTTTATTATCTAAACCTGTGAGTTCCTTATGCTTAATTGGGTCAATATGCTTAATGTCAAGCATTACAAGATCCGTTACGGCAATTAGTTTTTTAAGCTTGAGAAGATAGTCACTATCCTCACGGTATGTGACACCTGATGTGTCAATGCAGGTGTGTATTCCGTAATTTTTAGCCTTTGTGAAAAGCTCTGTGACAAAATCCAACTGCATGAGAGGTTCACCGCCTGTGACGGTTATGCCGCCTTTTGCGTAAAAGGAACGGTTTTTCATATAGCTGTCGAGAATTTCGTCGCTTTCTGTGGGTGTACCCTTACCGAACTCCCATGTGTCAGGATTGTGACAAAATTTGCACCGCAAAGGGCAACCCTGCAAAAACACAACAAAGCGTATGCCTGGGCCGTCAACAGTGCCAAAGCTTTCCGTTGAATGAATATAACCCTTCATTTATTGTCACTTCTTTTTAGATTTTGTCGTGGAATGTTCTTGAGATAACCTCGTCCTGCTGCTCTTTTGTCAGCTTAATGAAGTTAACTGCGTAACCGCTAACTCTAACTGTGAGCTGGGGGTACTTTTCAGGATGTGCCTGAGCGTCAAGAAGAGTTTCTCTTGTGAAAACATTGATGTTAAGATGATGTCCACCCTTATCAACATAGCCGTCAAGAAGGGAAACAAGGTTGTCAATTTGACTTTGTGTTGCTGCCATAATATTTAGCCTCCTGTGTTATTATTGGTCGCCGTCAAGTCCCTCAAAAAGTGTGGGGGTACTGCAAGCGCCTGTGCTGCAATCTAAGTCTACGCTGAGATCGCCTGCGAAAATTTGATCGTCTTTACCGAGTGCACCGGGAATAATTGAGAAAGTATTTGAAATACCGTCCTGAGCATCGATGAATGGAAGCTTTGCAACTGAAGCAAGTGATGCAACAGCACCGTGAGTGTCACGTCTGTGCATGGGGTTAGCACCGGGAGCAAATGCTTCGCCACGTCTTCTGCCGTCAGGTGTTGAACCGGTAGCCTTACCGTAAACAACGTTTGATGTGATTGTAAGAATTGAAGTTGTGGGAATACTGTTTCTGTAGGTGTGGTTCTTTCTTACATGCTCCATGAACATATGAACTATATCGTGTGCGATAGAGTCAACTCTGTCGTCGTCGTTACCGTATTTGGGGAAGTCGCCTTCAACTTCATAGTCAACAGCGAGACCGTCTTCGTCTCTGATAACCTTAACCTTAGCGTACTTAATAGCTGAAAGTGAGTCAGCAACAACACTAAGACCTGCAATACCGGTCGCAAACCAACGAGTTACATTCTTATCGTGAAGAGCCATCTGAAGTCTCTCGTAGCAGTACTTGTCGTGCATATAGTGGATTACGTTAAGAGTGTTAACGTAAACTTCAGCGAGCCAACGCATCATAGCGTCATACTTCTTCATAACCTCATCATAGTCAAGGTACTCTGAGGTGATAGGCTTAAATTCGGGGCCAACCTGCTTCTTTGTAACCTCGTCAACACCGCCGTTTATAGCGTAAAGAAGACATTTTGCAAGGTTAGCTCTTGCACCGAAGAACTGCATTTCCTTACCAA
>CAYWKY010000107.1:0-6589 GCA_964458915.1 uncultured Faecalibacterium sp. | reverse complement strand
ACTCGGTGCAGTAACAATTGCCACCAACATGGCCGGTCGTGGTACCGATATTATGCTCGGCGGTAACGCAGAATTCCTTGCCAAGAGCGAAATGCGCCGTCTTGACTATCCTGAGGAGCTTATTGCAGAGGCAACAGCCTTCGGTGATACAGACAATCAGGATATAATCGAAGCCAGAGAAAAATTTAAAGAGCTTGAAGCAAAGCATAAAGCTGCAATTGCTGAAGAAGCTGAAAAAGTCAGACAAGCCGGCGGTCTTTATATCATCGGCACTGAAAGACACGAATCTCGCCGTATCGACAACCAGCTCAGAGGTCGTTCCGGCAGACAGGGCGATCCCGGTGAAAGCTGCTTCTATCTTTCAATGCAGGACGATTTGCTCCGTCTTTTCGGTGGCGACAGAATGGAAAGCATAATGAACTCTTTGCCTGTTGACGCTGATATGCCTATTCAGGTTGGTATTGTTGCAAAAAGTGTTGAGTCGGCTCAAAGAAAGGTTGAGGGCAACCATTTCGCAAGCAGAAAACACGTTCTTGCTTTCGACGACGTTATGAACCGTCAAAGAGAGATAATTTATTCACAGCGTGATCAGGTACTTAAAGGCGAAAACATGAAGCCGGTTATAACTAAGATGATAGACGAGTCTATCGGTGACGATGTTGAGTTTTCTTGCCCGGCAGGTATGCCCAAGGATGAGTGGCATTTAGCTTCACTTCGTGAGAAATATTTAGGCTGGCTCACAACAGAAGACGATTTCAAAGACGATAAGCTTTCATCTGAGGATATTTACGATATGCTCACCACTCGTGCCCATGAGCTTCATGACAGCCGAGAACAGCTTTTCGGTACCGAAACAATGCGTGAAATAGAAAGAGCAATGCTTCTTAAAAATGTTGACCTTAAATGGATGGACTATATTGACGCTATGGACGAGCTTAAGCAAAGTGTAGGACTTCTCGCTTACGGTCAAAAAGACCCGGTTGTTGCCTTCCGTCAAATGAGCTATGATATGTTTGATGAGATGACAAGCGCAATTCGTGAGGACACAGTTAAGATTATTCTTTCAGCTCATTTCAAAAGCGAGGAAGAAGTTAAGCGTGAGCAGGTTGCGAAGGTCACCTCAGCCACAGCAGGTGGCGGTGACGGCAGCGAAAAGGGAAGAACAGTACGCAACGAAAAGAAAAAAGTCGGCGTAAATGATCCCTGCCCCTGCGGAAGCGGTAAAAAATATAAGAAATGCTGCGGCAGACCCGGAGCAGACAGAGGATAAGAAAAAGCACCCCGATGGGTGCTTTTTTTAGTCGCTGAGTTTACTTAAAAATGCTTGCAATCTCTCTGTTTTTGGGTTGTTAATAATCTCGTCAGCCTTGCCCTCCTCAGCAATTACACCGCCGTCCATAAAGACAATATAATCGCTGACCTCTTTGGCAAAGTTCATTTCATGAGTGACTATAACCATAGTCATATTTGTTTTCGCAAGCTCTTTAATAACCTTAAGTATTTCCCCTGTCAGCTCCGGGTCAAGAGCCGATGTAGGCTCATCGAAAAACAGTATCTTCGGCTCAAGTGCCATCGCTCTTGCAATAGAAACTCTTTGCTGTTGACCGCCGGAAAGCTCACATGGATAGTTGTGGATTTTTTCGCTAAGACCCATATCCGATAAAAGCTTCAATGCCTTTTCTTCAATCTCGGCAAGAATCTGCTTTTTGTTTTGTTTATAATCAGGTCTTTCCTTTGCTTTAAGCTTGACAGCAAGTGTTACATTGTCCAAAACATCATATTGAGGAAAAAGATTAAACTGCTGAAAAACAAGACCTATTTTAAGCTGTTTTTCTCTTGTCTGCTTTGCCTTTTTCTTGCTCTGGTCTGCGCCGTCAAAAATCACATCGCCGTCAACGGTAATCATTCCGCTGTCAGCTGTTTCAAGGAAGTTTATGCATCGAAGCAATGTTGTCTTACCACTGCCAGACGAGCCGATAATTGACATTACCTCACCCTCATTAAGAGAGAATGAAACACCCTTAAGCACTTCGGTTTTACCGAAGCTTTTTTTAATATCCTTAACTTCAAGTATAGCCATTGCTTTTCCCTCCTTACGCCTTGAAATAGCTGAGTTTTTTCTCTATCTTGCCGAAAATAACAGTCAACAGACCATTGAAGATAAGATAGAAAAGACCTGTGTAGAAAAGCGGCCACAAAAGTCCGTCTGTTCTTATAAAGGCTTCGCCGTTCCAAATAACTTCATAAACAGAAATTGTTCTTGCAAGAGAAGTATCCTTAACAAGAGTAATAATTTCGTTGCTCATAGGCGGTATAATGCGCTTAATTGTTTGAAGAAGTATGACCTTAAAGAAGGTTTGAGATTTTGTCATACCTAACACTTGACCTGCTTCATACTGTCCTTTTGGTATACTCTCAATACCGCCACGGTAAATTTCCGAAAAATAGCAAGCGTAATTAATAACAAAGGAAACTATAACTGCTGTAAAGCGGTCAAAGCATTCCCATGTTGCAAGCCACTGAACGAAAGAGTTTGTGCTTTCAATTCCGCTTGCCCAAGAACCGATAAGACCCGGCCCATAGAAAATTACAATAAGCTGAAGCATAAGCGGAGTACCTCTTATAACCCAAACAAGACCCTTTGAAAGAAGCTTAATAGGTTTAAATTTGCTCATTGAACCAAAGGCTATAACAAGACCTAAGGGTAAAGCAAATACAAGAGTCAGCACAAATATTTCAAGTGTTTTTGAAAAGCCGTCAAGCAGGCTTTGTGTTACATTCCAAAACATATAATTTTACCTTTCCTTTATCTTTAACCCGAAATAGCCACTAAAAGACAGAAGGTATTTCTGCCCTCTGTCTTTTATGAAAATTGCGCTATAATTTTATCAGTCAGCAAGGTTGAGGCTGTATTTGTCAGCGATAACCTTAAGTGAGCCGTCCTTTTTCATCTCAGCCATAATCTCGTTGATAGCGGGAATAAGGTCTGAGCCCTTACGGCAAGCAATACCATATTCCTCTGTTGAAAGCTCAAGAGAATATGTAAGGTTAGCATAGGATGTACCCTCACCTGTCATAGCTTTAGCCATTGTGATGTCGATAACGCAAGCATCTGCAACACCGCTTGACACCTCAAGAAGTGCCTTTGACTGATCGAGAACACCGGTAACATTTTTTGCGCCAAGGTCTGTGAGAACACCTTCACCGGCTGAACCTGCCTCAACTGCAAATGAAAGATCTTTAATGCTGTCGGCATCCTTGTATGCGTCGATCTTATCCTTTTTCATAACAAGAACCTGCTTGTTATTTATGTAAGCATCGGAAACGCTTGCATTTTCAAGAGCTTCATCAGTAATTGTCATGCCGTTCCAAACGCAGTCGATTGTTTTTGCGTCAAGCTCTTGGAACTTTCTGTTCCAGTCGATTACGAAAAATTCAGCTTCAACGCCTAATTTTTCGCAAACAGCTCTTGCAAACTCTGTGTCAAAGCCTGTAAGCTCTGTTTTTGTCTCGTCTGTATAATAGTTCATGGGATCATAAATTGTGATACCAATAACCATTTTGCCGTTTTTCTTAACTCTTGCAAGGTCTTCAACTGTTTTTACATTGTCCTTGCCTTCGTTGCCTACTGTTTCTTCGATTTCGTTTGTTGTACCGTCGGCATTTTCCTTATCCTCGACATCGCCTGTGCCGCCGCAAGCAGCAAGAGCAAAACAAAGAACAACTGTGAGAACTGCCATAATAAGAGCAATCGTTTTCTTTTTCATATTAAATTACTTCCTTTCGGGTGGTTATATAAGCGTTTTATCGCTTTAGCGTGGTAACATAGTAACACATTAACAAGATAATGTCAAGGGGTAAAAGAAAAAAGTTCAGCATTTTTTTAAAAAGCCGAACCTTTTATGTAAAATTGTCACAATTAAGCATCAATAAGCTTTAAAAGATAAGGAATAGCCTGCTCAAAGTGAACGCCGTACCATTGAAGAAGACCGTCCTGCATTGTCAGACGAATACATTCGGCAGTGTACTGTGCAGCAATTTCTATTGCCTTTTTCCAATCAAAGCCTCTTGTAAGCGCACCAACACAAGCGCTGGAAAAAATGTCGCCGGTACCGTGATAACTTGAAGAAAGCTTTTCGTGGGAATAATAATAAGTCTCATCCTTTTCCCTGTCATATCCCATTACTCCTGTTTTGCCCTGCTCAAAGCTTACACCGGTGAGTATACTGATTTTTGCGCCAAGGTCGCTGAGCTTTTTAAGAAGCTCTTTAATATATTTTTCGTCGTAGTTTTCTTTATATTCGGTGTCTGTCATAAAGCAAGCCTCTGTTATGTTTGGCACTATAATATCAGCCTTAGCGCAAAGAGTTGCCATTTTTTTAGCGAATGCCTCATCAAATGCCGGATACAGCTTACCACCGTCACCCATTGCCGGGTCAACAAAAACGAAATTAGAGTCAGTTCTAAAGTCCTCGAACATTTTTTTCATCAAGTCAATTTGCTCAAATGAACCCAGGTAGCCTGTATAAATTCCGTCAAAGCCAATGTTTTCACTTTGCCAATGCTTTGTTATCGGCTCTATTTGGTCAGTTAAATCCTTGCAGGTAAAGTTTTTAAACATAGTGTGAGTAGACAGAACTGCCGTTGGAATTATAGCTGTTTCAACGCCCATTGCGGAAATTATGGGAAGTGCAACAGTCAGCGAGCATTTGCCCACACAGGAGATGTCCTGAATCGTCACAATTCTTTTCATAAGTGTCACCTGATCTCTTTACTTTTATTATGATTAGTATTATACTTATATTTGACCATATTAAAAGTGTCAAACTTTTAATATTTTATATGGTCAGTTGGAGCAAATAATATGCTGACATATTCTTTTGAAAACAAAGGCAGAGACAGTCTTTATGAATATCTTTATAAATGTATCAAGGATGATATACTCACCTGTCACCTTATGCCGGAGGAAAAGCTACCCTCAAAACGAGCTTTCGCAAAGCATTTGGGCATCAGTACCATAACAGTCGAAAACGCATATAATCAGCTTTTAGCTGAGGGATATATCTATTCCAAACCGAAAAGCGGTTTTTTCGTCTGCGATATTGTTTCGCCTAAGGTCAATCTTACCCACAGCGCTCAAGAGTACCCCAAAACCGGCGACAAAACAGAGTCCTCCTGTTTCAAAATAGACCTTGCCGGTTCCGGCAGCAAAAACAGCTTCCCCTTTGCCACATGGACTAAGCTTATGCGTGAAGTCATGCTGGAAAAGAGAGAGGAATTAACGGTTAACTCACCGTCAATAGGTGTAGCGGAGCTGCGACGAGCCATATCCGAATATCTTTATGAATTCAGAGGTATGCACGCCGATCCTGAATGTATAGTCATCGGAGCCGGTACAGAATATCTTTACTCCCTTATTATTCAGCTTTTAGGCAGAGAGAAAAAATATGCCGTTGAAGACCCCGGTTATCTTAAAATATCTCACATTTATAACGCTAATAATGTGGAATTTGACTATATTCCCTTAGACAACAAAGGTGTGGATATAAACGAGCTTGAAAAATCTGCCGCAGATGTGCTTCATATTTCTCCGTCGCATCATTTTCCCACCGGCATTGTTACACCTGTTAGCCGAAGACATGAATATCTCCTTTGGGCAGGAAAAAGCTACAACAAATATATAATAGAAGATGATTATGACAGCGAATTTCGTTTCACCGGAAAGCCTATCCCCTCACTTCAAAGCATTGACAAAGATGAAAGGGTAATATATATGAGTACCTTTTCAAAATCTCTAACCTCAACCATCAGAATCAGCTATATGGTACTACCTTCTCACCTTATGGCAAGGTACAAAAAAGAGCTTAGCTTTTATTCTTGCACCGTCTCAAATTTTGAGCAATATACCCTTGCTGCATTTATTGAAAGGGGATATTACGAAAAGCATATTAACCGTATGAGAAACTACTACCGCACACGGCGAGATGAGCTTATGAAAGCAATTAAACTGCACCCGCTTTATAACAAAGTGGAAATTAAAGAGGAAGATTCAGGGCTTCACTTTTTAATGAAAATAGACACCGACCTCACTGATGATCAGCTTATTTTAAAAGGTAAGGAAAAGGGAATAAAATTAGCTTGTCTTAGCCAATATTGCCACACAAAAACCAGTTCAAACAGCCACACATTAATTGTGAATTACTCCTCTTTGGACAAAGAAAATTTAGACGATGGAATAAAGCTGCTATTTGAGATTATAAGCTAAATATGTATTGTCATGCTTGTTTCTCGGGATGTTATTTAGGTTATTCTATGCTTTTACCTTTTTTGCGTGGCTTTGCCCCACACCCCACGAGCTTTTGAAAAAGCTCGACCAAAACTTTGGTTGGGTAGGAGAAGGCTCAGTGGTTTCGATTAGGTGGGTGGAAGCGGGAGGTGGGGGCGGCTCCACTGTTCCACTCACTGAATCCAAATGCACGGACTTTATACCTCGTCAGTTTCGTCTTGCCTAAAGGGCAAGACGGAGAGGTCACAATTGCTAATTGCTAATTTTTCTCAAGTTGCCAAAAGGCTACATATCGACAAAACA
>CAYWKY010000106.1:0-6628 GCA_964458915.1 uncultured Faecalibacterium sp. | reverse complement strand
AAATATGTTGCAATCAGAAACGCTCTTTATAATAAAGGCAAGAAAACAGAGATGTTTATTAGCTATGAGCCTTGCTTTACAATGATGAACGAATGGCTGAAACAGCTCTTCGGTGAAAGTGAAGGCAAGGAAAACAAGGGTCTTTTCCCAACTTCCGCTATTTTCTCAACTGACCTTCACTCTCTCGGTCAGTATATTCAGGAAGGCGAAAGAATAATGTTTGAAACTGTAGTAAGCTTTAAAAAGCCTAAAGCAGAGTTCTTCATTAAGGAAGATCCGGAAAATGTTGACGGACTTAACTTCTTAACAGGTAAGAGTGTATCTTTCGTTAACGAAAAAGCTCAGCAAGGTACTATTTTAGCTCATAACGACGGCGGTGTACCTAATATTCTTATTAGCGCTGACGATATGACAGAGTTGTCACTTGGTTATCTTATCTATTTCTTCGAGAAGGCTTGTGCAATTTCAGGCTATGTTTTAGGAATTAATCCCTTTGACCAGCCCGGTGTTGAAAGCTATAAGAAAAATATGTTTGCACTTTTAGGCAAACCGGGTTATGAAAATCAGAAAGAAATACTTGAAGAAAGACTCAGTAAGTGATATAATAGGGTTGTAATTGAATAGCAGGCAACTTAAAAAGCCTGTGAAGCAATAAATAAAAGGAGGAATTATAAATGATTTCTATTATTTTAGGACACAAAGGTTCAGGAAAGACTAAGCGCTTGATTTCTTGCGTTAACCAGGCAGTTGAAAATTCAAAGGGCAATGTGGTTTGCGTTGAGAAAGAAACCAAGTTAACATATGATGTTAATTATCAGGCAAGACTCATTGCAACTGACGATTACGAGATTAAGGGTTATGCTTCATTCTTCGGCTTCCTCGCAGGTGTTTGTGCAGGTAACCACGACATCACAGATGTTCTCGTTGACGCAACTCTTCGCATCGGTGGCAGAAACTATGAAGCTCTCGCTGAGTTCCTTGAGAAGATTTATGAGCTTTCATCAGCTCATGAGAAGAACTTTGTTTTCACCATTTCGGCAGACAGAGAAGAACTTCCCGCATCAATTTTCAATTTCTGCACAGTTGTTGAATAAACCACTTTAAAAAATGGGTGTAAAAGAACTTTGGTTTTTTTACACCCTATTCTTATCTTTTCGTCAGCTTATTAAGCAAAAGCTTAGTTGAAATTTCAAACAGTCAGATTAATTTTTTGCGTTTTGTGTTATAATTTGCTTTAGTAGGAAAGGAGATTATTATGAATATTACAGTTTATCTTGGCGCACTGGAAGGTAATGATCCTAACCTTAGACAGGCAGTCACCGAGCTTGGTAATTGGATAGGTGACAGTGGCAACTCATTGGTTTACGGTGGCTCAAAGTCGGGGCTTATGGGTGTTGTTGCCGAAAGCGTTTTGTCTCACGGTGGAAAGGTAACGGGAGTTGAGCCTCAATTTTTTGTAGATCAAGGCCTTGTTTACGACGCTATAACAAAACTTATTGTGACAAAGGATATGTCTGAGCGTAAAACTAAAATGATTGAGCTTGGCGAAGCTTTTATAGCTTTTCCCGGTGGTACCGGCACACTTGAAGAAATAACAGAAGTTATGTCTAAGGTGTCATTGAGACATCTTGACGCACCATGTATATTATATAATCTTGACGGCTACTATAACAGTCTTAAAAGCTTGCTTGAGCATATGATAGACATGGGACTTTCAAGCGAAGAACGCCAAAAGGGAATTTACTTTGTGGAAAACTTAGAGCAAATCAAGGAGATTTTACAAGAAAGATAAAAAGCGGAGGACAAAATGACTTACGAATATGAAAAAGAAGCCATATCACAAGGCTTTAAATGTGTTTGTGGTGTGGACGAAGCAGGCAGAGGTCCGCTTTGTGGTCCTGTGTGTGCCGCAGCGGTGATTTTGCCGATGGACTGTGAAATTGAAGGCATAAACGACTCTAAAAAGCTTAGCGAAAAAAAGCGTGAAGCACTTTATGATATAATAAAAGAAAAGGCTGTTGCATATTCTGTAGTAATGGTTGATGCGGCAACTATTGATGAAATTAATATTTTGCAGGCAACCTTTAAGGCTATGCGAGAGGCGGTCAGTACCTTAAGCGTAAAGCCGGATATAGCTTTAATTGACGGTAACGGCAAGCCGGGACTTTCAATTGAAGAAAGAACTATTGTTAAAGGCGACGCAAAAAGCATTTCAATTGCAGCCGCATCTATTTTAGCCAAAGTTACAAGAGACAGATATTGTATAGAGCTTGACAAAAAATATCCCGAATATCAGTTTGCAAAGCATAAGGGTTATGGAACAAAGCTACACTATGAGATGATAGTTGAGCATGGAATTTGCCCTGAGCATAGAAGAACCTTCCTTAAAAAGATATTAGGTGAATGATATGGGAAATACTCAAAAGACAGGTGCTCTCGGTGAAAATTTTGCGGCAGAGTACTATGAAAAACATGGCTTTAAAATTGTAAGACGAAATTATCATTCACGCTATGGCGAAATTGATGTTATAGCTGAAAACGATTTCTATCTTGTTTTTTGTGAGGTTAAAACCAGAAGTGTTAATGCGACAGTTCGTCCCTCAGACAATGTGGGCAAAAGCAAGATTAAAAAGCTGACCCTCACAGCAATGAAATACATCAGCGATGTCGGTAGCGACAAGCAGCCCCGCTTTGATGTTTTTGAGCTGTGGCAAAGCGGTGGAGTTATAGTGAAATCTGAACTTATTGAAGGCGCATTTCAGGGGGTAGATTTTTCTGACAGCTATGATGTATTTTGATTTGCATTGCGACAGTGTGAGCAAAGCTTACAAGGAAAAAACAAGCCTTTTTCATAAAGACTTAGCCCTAAAAATCAATTCGGACAAATTTAATAAGCGTGAGCAGTGCTTCGCTTTGTGGCTCGATGATGAGCTTCAAGGTGAGCCTGCTTTTTCTTATTGCAAAAAGCTTTTAAAGCTTTATAAAGATAGCGAGATAAAATTGCTTAATGGGGGAGTGGCTCCTCATTTAACTCTTGAAAATGCTGTTTCCCTTGGTGGCGACTTAAACAACATGACCTATTTTAAAAGTCAAGGTGTAATTATGATGAGTCTTACATGGAATGGGGAAAATGAGTTGGCATCAGGTGTAAATTCAGTTGGAGGTTTGAAAAAATTAGGCAAAGAAGCGGTGAGAGAAATGGAAAGACAAGGCATTATTTTAGATGTTTCCCACTTAAATGAAGAAAGCTTTAAAGATTTATTAGCTTTAGCTACGAAGCCATTTGTTGTTTCTCACAGCTGTTGCTACGATATTTGCCCCCATAGGCGTAATTTAAAATCGTGGCAAATAAAGGAAATAATTGCCCGTGGCGGTATAATAGGCATAAACTTTTATCCTACTTTTCTCGGTGCGGGTAAGGGAAGAGTGTTTGAGAAAATAAAGGAAAACATTGAGCTTATAGTCTCTTTAGGCGGCGAAAATAATGTAGCCTTAGGCAGTGATTTTGACGGAGCTAAAATGTCAAAACAGCTTTCTTCGGCTGATGATGTGCCAAAACTATATATTTACCTTCAAAGCAGTGGCATGAGTGAAGAACTTCTTAATAAAGTGTTTTATAGTAACACTTTTAATTTTTTAAACTCTTACTAAGCTTTGCAAAAACGAGTTGAATGCTAAGATAGAAAGCAAGACGAAGAAAATAGTCTTAAATCACTAAAGATGAAACTTTAAAAATAATAAACCGGGGAAAGCGTAAAGCATATTTTTCCACCTGATTTTTCAATAGATAGATTTAATATATTCATCAAAATCCTTGCATTTCAACTTGCTTTAATATATAATTATTATTTAGATGTTAAGTGAAAATTGGGAGAATGTAAATGAGTAAAAAAGTTATTGTTGTAGGTGCCGGTGCGGCAGGACTTATGGCTTCGGGTACCTTAGGTGAAAAAGGTTATGATGTGCTGCTTATTGAGAGAAATGACAAGGTTGCACGAAAGGTTATGATAACGGGTAAGGGTCGCTGCAATGTGACTAACAATGTCACCTTAATAAATGACCTTATTGCCAATGTGCCGACAAACGGCAGATTTTTATATGGCGCTTTTTCTAAGTTTATGCCGAGTGACACCATTGATTTTTTTGAAGATATGGGTGTACCTCTTAAAGTTGAAAGAGGAAACAGAGTTTTCCCGGTTTCCGATAAGGCGGTTGATATTGTTGACGCTCTTAATGCTTATAGCCAAGATGCGGGAGTTAAACGAATAAAGGGCAGAGTCACCGAGCTTATTATTGAAAGCGGTGAATTAAAGGGCGTGCGACTGGAAGATGGCAATGAGTTTTTCGCTGATGCTGTTATTATTGCAACAGGTGGTAAGTCTTACCCTCTGACAGGCTCAACAGGCGACGGCTACGATTTAGCTAAGCAAGCAGGTCACACTATAACTGAGCTTAAGCCTTCTTTGGTACCGCTAAACTGTCACGAAGGCTTTTGTATGGATCTTCAAGGTCTGTCTCTTCGTAATGTGGAAATAAGTGTTTTAGATACCACCACATATAAAGAGGTCTATACTGATTTTGGTGAAATGCTTTTCACTCATTTTGGTGTGTCAGGTCCATTGATTCTTTCGGCAAGCTCACATCTTAAAGATGTGACACCGAGGAAATATGAAATTCACATTGACTTAAAGCCTGCTTTGACCTATGAACAGCTTGATAAGCGAATACAACGAGATTTTCTGGAAAATGCCAATAAAAACTTTATTAATGCTCTTGATGCGCTTTTGCCAAAGAAAATAGTTCCGGTTATAGTTAAGCTTTCCGGCATAAAGCCGTCAACTAAAGTTAATCAGGTTACAAAGGAAATGCGCTCAAAGCTTGTTAATATCCTTAAAGATTTGAAAGTGACAGTTATGTCTTTAAGGCCGATTGAGGAAGCGATTGTTACCTCAGGTGGTGTAAGCGTTAAAGAAATTGACCCGAAAACTATGCAGTCAAAGTGCCTTGGCGGATTATATTTTGCAGGTGAAGTGATTGATGTTGACGCGTACACAGGCGGCTTTAATTTGCAAATAGCCTTTTCAACAGCTATGTGTGCCGCAAACAGTATATAAAGGAGAAAAAGAAAACATGAAAGTTATTAATGTAGCAATTGACGGCCCGGCAGGGGCAGGAAAAAGCACTATTTCAAGAAAAGCAGCGACAGAGCTTGGATTTATTTATATAGATACAGGTGCCCTTTACAGAACAGTGGGCCTTAACGCAATGAGACTTGGAGTAGATGTCAACGACTCAGCGGCAGTTACAGCAACGCTGACAGAGGATTTAAAGGTTGAGCTGAAATTTATCAACGGCGAGCAAAGAATGTTCCTTTGCGGTGAAGATGTGTCGGATAAGATAAGAACACCTGAAGCATCTTCGGCTGCTTCAAAGGTTTCGGCAGTGCCGAATGTTAGAGCTTATCTTTTTGATTTGCAAAAGAAGCTTGCAAGTGAAAACAATTGCATTATGGACGGCAGAGATATAGGTACTGTTGTACTTCCAGACGCCGATGTTAAAATTTTCCTCACCGCTTCACCTGAAGCGAGAGCTAAAAGACGTTATCTTGAGCTTAAGGAAAAAGGTATGGATGTAAAGCTTGAAGATGTGCTGTCAGACATGATTAAGCGTGATTATGACGATTCCCACAGAGCTATTGCCCCTTTAAAGCAGGCAGACGATGCTGTTTTGGCTGATACAAGTGAGCTTACCTTAGAGGAATCTATCGACCTTGTTATCAATATTATTAAGGAAAGAATTTGACATATGGAAATTCGTGTAGCAAAAACAGCAGGCTTTTGTTTCGGTGTAAACAGAGCTGTTAATATGCTTTATAAAATGATAGACGAAGGCAAAAATGTCTGCACTCTCGGTCCAATTATTCATAACCCACAGGTTATAGAGGACTTGGAGAAGAGGGGAGTTATGGCGGTGTCCACACCGTCGGAGGTACCGCAAGGCTATGAGGTTGTGATTAGGGCTCACGGTGTAACAAAGCAGGTGCTTACGGAGCTGGAAGAAAGAGGTATCAAATATACGGACGCTACTTGTCCCTATGTGCTTAAAATTCACAAAATCATCAAAGAGAAAACACAAAAAGATGATATAATTTTAATCGCCGGCGACGGCAATCACCCGGAGGTATGCGGCTTTCGCAGTCATTGCAAGGGAGAATCCTACACTTTTAAAACCACAGAAGAATTACAGGGCATATTAAATTCAATTTCTAAAGGGGAACATAGGCGAAAAATTCTTCTGGCGCAGACAACTTTTTCCGTAAAAGAATGGAAAAAAAGTCTAAAAATTATTGAAAAACTATGTACAAATTCAATTTATTTTGATACAATATGTAGAGCTACCCAAGAAAGGCAAGACGAAGCAGAACACCTGTCACAGTGGGCTGATGTGATGCTTGTTATTGGCGGAGCGTTTAGCTCAAACACAGTTAAGCTTAAAAATGTTTCTGCGCAAAACACTAAGACCTATCTTATCGAGAGGGTGGAAGATTTAAAAATCGATAATTTTATCGGTGCAGAAAAAATTGGTATAACAGCAGGCGCATCCACACCTGCACGAATTATAAAGGAGG
>CAYWKY010000105.1:0-6670 GCA_964458915.1 uncultured Faecalibacterium sp. | reverse complement strand
CAGGCGCAGATTGGCTCCATATTGATGTTATGGACGGCCACTTTGTGCCTAATATTACTTTGGGTGCGCCACTCGTTAAGTGCCTTAGAAAATGTTCAGACTTGGTTTTTGATGTGCATTTGATGATAAGCGACCCGAAAAAATATATCCCCGACTTTATTAGTGCCGGGGCCGATGTAATATGCTTTCATGTGGAGAGCGATTCGCCTATTGACGAGACAATCGACCTTATTAGAGACAGCGGTAAAATTGCGGCTCTCGCAGTGAAACCCGGTACGCCTATTGATAAGGTTTATCCTTATCTTAATAAGCTCGGCATGGTCCTCGTTATGACAGTTGAACCCGGCTTCGGCGGTCAAAGCTTTATGGAGGATATGATGCCGAAAATCACTGCACTTCGTCAGGAATGTGCAAGACAAGGCGTAGATATTGATGTTCAGGTCGACGGCGGCATCTCACTTAAAACTGTTGAAACAGCTGCTAAGGCCGGCGCTAATGTACTCGTTGCAGGCTCTGCAATTTTTGGAAGCGATAACCCGAAAGAGACAATATCACTTCTCAGAGTTAGTGCCGCTAAGTACTTTTAAGGCATCGCTTTCGATTAAACATTCCCAAAGCTCTTTTGTGCTTTGAAGACAGTAGGGTGAAGTTATTTCATCTAAATAAAACTCCTTTGAACAAGCGGACAGTGCTTTTGTGTCAGAGGTCAAACATAGTCTATACATATTGCCAAGGCGATATAATGAGGCAGATTTAGGTTGAATGTTAGGATAAGTGCATTTGGCAAAGTCTATAAAGCTACTGATGTCCCTCGACTGAAAAACGCTGCTTTCGCCAAGCTTATGTCCTTTGATTTTTTCCTGCTCCCCCTCGCATATGATGAGCAGACCGCCACCTTTAATATCAGGCAAAAAGTCAATTTCAAGCCCTTTTGATACTTCTAAGGTTTTGCCGGTTATTCGTGAGGCATCGTCTATTATTTCCCAAAGCACCCTTCTTGTGTGTGGAGAGGAATAATCGCTTTTTTCAAAGGTAAAATCATATTGTATCATCTCCTCAGGGGAAAGCTCGATAACGGTTATATTTTCTGAAACGAGAGATATTTTCAATTTTCGTTTTCTCCTTTTATCGTCCATTAAGTTATAGTTATACAGTAATGATACACTCTTTATATCATTAAATCAACGAACAAATTTTACCACGGATAAGGAACTTATAAATGCACAAAAAAAAGAAAGTTTTCGCTAAAAAAGATAAACTGCGTGTGAGAAAAAGCTACTATACTTTTACTAAAGAATATCCGCAGGGCTTTGTCCGAATACAGCGCAGCAAAAAACGAATAAACAAAAAGCAGGTCAGACAAGCTGCACTTTATGCCCTGTGTTTTTTGCTTATAGCAGGTCTGTCTTATTTTGCACTCAGCCTTGCTATTCAAATTTCATATAAGCCTATTGATAACACCGCTCAGGATATTATTCAGTCGCCGGAATATGACGCTTTGCTTGAGCAAGGAATAAAAGCCGTTTATGTTCCCGTCTCTAAGCTCGGTGACGAACCTTATCTTAAGGATGTCATAAAACAGCTCAGACGAAAAAACTGTAACAGTGTGGTTATAGACTTTAAAACAAAAGACGGCAAGTTAGCTTATTCCTCACTTCAAGAAAATGCTATCTCCGCCAAGTGCGCCCTATATGATAACGACACAGTGAGACAAGCCTTAGCTATTTTTAAAAATGCTCACATTGGTGTTATTGCGAGAGTTTTTTGTTTTGAGGACTCTGCCGTAGCAACTGTCAATCCTGATTTAGCGGTTAAGTATATGGATACAGATGTTAACTGGCTGGACGGTAGCGACGATAAGGGCGGAAAGCCGTGGCTCAACCCATATTCAAAAAGAGTGAAAAACTATCTTTGCGCCGTTGTAAAGGAAATTAATTCTTTTGGAATAAATGCTTTTATGCTGGAATCCTTACAGTTCCCCTCAGGCGAAAACACAAGCGGGGCAACTTATCCGGGCGAAAAAAATCAAAGCAAAAGAAACTCCACCCTTAAAAATCTTATCAGCCAAATAAAAAACAGCTTGCCCGAAAATGCTATTGTACTGTTTTCGCAAAGTGCAAGTGATGCTGTCAGCGGTAACGACGGAATATATTTTGGCTCTATGGCTGATATGAATGTTTTCGGCGTAGCGGTTAACACAAAGGAAAGACCAATTAGTATCTCCGTTGACAAAAAGACAGATTTTGTGTCAATTCTTTCTATGTATTCATCTGTTTCGGCTCAGTACCCTGACAAAAAGGTGATTGCCGTAATAGATATGTCAGAATATTCCTACTCATATATAAGAAGCATGAAAAAAAGCGGCTTTACTAACTATATACTTTATAACGAGCAAGGTCAGTATTAAACTAAAAAGAGGTATTATAATGAAAGAAAATAAAACAGCGTTTATTGCAATTGTCGGCAAGCCTAATGTTGGCAAATCATCTATTCTCAACCGTTTGCTCGGTCAAAAAATTGCAATTGTATCAGATAAGCCCCAAACAACAAGAACAAGAATAATGGGTGTTCTTACTTTAGATGAAACTCAGCTTGTTTTCACAGATACACCGGGCTTTCACAGACCTAAAACAAAGCTGGGCGAAAAAATGGTCAAAGCAGTTTCGGACAGTATTTCAGGTGTGGACGCTTGCTTGTTTGTGGTTGAACCTGAGGGTGAACTTAAAGAGGCAGAAAGAGAGCTTATAGAAAAGTTTAAGCAGGAAAAAATGCCTACAGTTTTGGCAATTAACAAAATTGACACAGTCAGCGACAAAAGTATAATTATGAAAAGAATTTTAGAGCTGACAGGGGAGTATAACTTTGAGGCTATAGTGCCGGTATCGGCGGCAAAAAGCGATGGACTTGATGCGCTTACTAAGGAGTTGGTTGCTCTCGCTGTACCGTCAGAGCATTTCTTCCCCGACGACACATTGACAGATCAGCCGGAAAGAGTAATCGCTTCGGAAATAATCAGAGAAAAAATGCTTCGTCTTTTAGATAAAGAAATTCCGCATGGAATTGCTGTTGGTATAGAAAAAATGCGTGAGCGCAGCGACACAGATCTTATGGACGTTGAGGCGACTATCTACTGCGAAAAAGAAAGCCATAAGGGTATCATTATAGGTAAAAAAGGTGCTACTCTTAAAAGAATTTCAACTTATGCACGACAGGATATGGAAAAATTCTTCGGTTGCAGGATAAATTTGCAATGTTGGGTTAAGGTTAAGGACGATTGGCGTAACAGAGAAGGATTGATTCATAACTTCGGTCTTGATTAATTATTCACCAAATAATGCACAAAATTTTATGTGAATTTTTGTGAACAAAACAGAACATATTTTTTCTCGTTTACTTTCCCTTTTTTCTGCAAATGCTATGAGTATAGTAATCTTAGAATTTGCACTGAGGTGGTAAATATGACTAAAGGGGAACTTTGGGAAAACTTTATGAAAACGGGAAGTGTAAAGGATTATCTCAAATATAAAAAAGCTGAGGAAAGAGCTTTATACGATAAGGACGAAGACTTAATGACTGAATTTTCCGAAGAGCTTTTTGAAGACTTTACAAAAGAAGACGACTGACAAAATAACGCATAGCTACTATGTGGGAAAGGAAAACCGAGCTATGACCTTCAAAACCGATGGCATTGTAATCAGAGAGGGTGCAACAGGAGAACAGGACAGAATAGTTACGGTACTCACCAGAGACAAAGGTGTAATAAAAGCCTTTGCCAATGGGGCGAGGAATCCGAAAAATAAAAATGTTTCTTCAACGGGACTTCTGTGCTACTCGGATTTTCTTATCAACAAATCTCAAAAGGGTATCTATGTTATTAGAGAAGCCACAGCGAAAGAGGTTTTCTTTTCTCTTCGCAGTGACATAGTGCGTCTTAGCTTGGCTCAGTATTTTGCTGAGCTTACATATGAGCTGTCACCGAGAGAAGAAGAATCGGGGGAGTATTTATCTTTGCTTTTAAACAGCGTTTATCTTTTAACTCAAGGAAAAAAGGACCTAAGACAGATAAAAGCTGTGCTTGAAATGCGGATGATGAGTATGGCGGGATATATGCCCGGAGTTGTCGCCTGCGCTTCATGCGGTAATTTTGAAAGTGAAACCATGTTTTTCAGCACTTTCACAGGTGAGCTGTTTTGCGAAAATTGTAAGCCGCTTGAAAAGACAGTTAAAGCTCCCTTATGTGTTGTGACGGCGATAAGGCATATCTGTTTTTCTGATGCGTCTAAGATTTTTAGCTTTACGCTGCCGCAGGACAGTATGATGCTTTTGTCGCAAATCAGCGAAAAATATCTTAGAAATATAACCGCAAGAAGATACAAAACCTTAGACTTTTTTAATATGATGACAGATTAAACATATATAATCTCATAAAGGAGATGAACAAAGATGAATAAGCATTACACAGCTTTGGAACTGCCTAAAATTCTCTCACGCCTTGCTGATTTTACTTCCTGTGAGGACGCAAGATATGAGGCTGAGCATTTAGAGCCACAAAGCAATATACATATAGTTAACAATTTAATTTCTCAAACAGCCGATGCGCATATGCTTATGGCGAAATTCGGTGCGCCGTCCTTTGGCGGACTTAAGAATGTCAACAACTCTCTTTCAAGAGCTAATGCCGGCAGTACCCTTAATATGCGTGAGCTTTTGGATATTGCCGAGGTGCTTCGTGTAATTCGCTCTTTAAGTGAGTGGAAGGATAGAAACAGCGGTATTGTCACCTCTATTGACAGCTTTTTTTATGCTTTGGCACCAAATAAGTTTTTAGAGGATAAAATTACAAACGCAATTATCAGCGAAGACGAGATGAGCGACAACGCTTCGCCTGCTCTTTATGATATAAGGCGCAAAATTCGTGTGGCATCGTCGAAAATCAGAGATCATCTTGATAAAATGACGAAGTCACCTCACTATCAAAAGTTTTTGCGTGAATCTATTGTAACAATGCGTGGCGGCAGATATGTTGTTCCGGTAAAAATAGAGCATAAGGGTGAAATCAGCGGTCTTGTTCACGACACATCATCAAGTGGTGCAACAGTATTTATTGAGCCGACAGGTGTTGTTGAGGCCAACAATGAAATTAAGGTTTTGCAAAGCAAGGAGAGAGACGAAATTGAGCGTATTCTCTATGAGCTTTCAGCTGAGGCAGGCGGATTTTATGAGGGCATAAAGGCCTCTTATGAATGTGCTGTGGAGTTGAATCTTATTTTCGCTAAGGCGAAGCTTGCCTATGAGATGAAAGCAGGAGTACCCGTTATAAACGACAAGGGAATTATAAATCTTAAAAAGGCAAGACACCCTCTTATTGACCCTAAAAAGGTTGTGGCAACAGATATTCGTTTAGGTGGCGATTTTGACACCCTTATTATCACAGGTCCTAACACAGGCGGTAAAACGGTTTCAATTAAAACATTGGGGCTTATGAGCCTTATGACTATGTGCGGACTTATGATTCCCGTGGCGGATCAAAGTGAAATATCTGTGTTTGAAAATGTGTTGGCGGATATAGGCGACGAGCAGAGTATTGAGCAGAGCCTTTCCACATTTTCCTCACACATGGTGAATATTATAGATATAATAGAAAAGGCCGACGAAAAAAGTCTTGTGCTAATTGATGAGCTTGGTGCAGGCACTGACCCAATTGAGGGTGCGGCACTTGCTATAGCAATATTAGAAAAAATAGGCTCAAAGGGAGCGAAAATAGCCGCAACTACTCACTATGCGGAGCTGAAAGCTTATGCTTTGGAAACTCCCGGAGTGGAAAACGGCTCATGTGAATTTGATGTGTCTTCCCTTAAGCCTACATATAGACTTCTTATTGGTACTCCCGGACGATCAAATGCTTTTGCAATATCGTTAAGGTTGGGAATGGACGACAATATAATAGAAAGAGCGAAATCTCTTGTTTCAAGCGAGAGCGCACACTTTGAGAAAGTTATTGAGTCCCTTGAAAGCAGTCGTCAGCAATTTGAGGAAGAAAAGGCGAGAGCTGAGGAGCTGACACAGCAGGCTGAGAAAGAAAAAAGAGAAGCTAAGCAGTATAAAGACAGTGTGGAAAAGCTTAGAGAGCAAGAGCTTGAAAAGGCACAAAGTCAGGCGATAAGAATAGTTGAGCAGGCTAAACGCAGTGCGGCGGCATTTATGGCTGAGATAGAAAAGCTGAGAAAAGAGAGCGAATCAGTCAGAGATAAAAGCGAAATGGCAAGAAAAGCCAAACAGCTTATGAAAAAAGGCTATGCCGAGTTTGACGATATAACTAACCCTATAATGTCGTCAGGCTTGCCCGATGAAAAATATGAGCTGCCAAGACCACTTAAAATCGGCGATGAGGTATTGCTTTGCGACATAGGCAAAACAGCCACAGTAACAGCGCTCAAGGATAAAAAGGGCAATTATGAGGTGCTTGCCGGAATAATGAAAATGCGTACACCTGAAAGCAACTTGCGCCTTGTTGAAAAGAAAAGTAAACCGCAGGCGAAAAGCCGAAGCGTACCGAACAAAAAAGAACACGTTTTTTCTCCCGGCAGTGAGGCTCAGACACGCTGTGACCTTAGGGGAATGAATGTTGAGGAGGGTACATTGGAGCTTGACAGGTATATTGACCAATGCC
>CAYWKY010000104.1:0-6693 GCA_964458915.1 uncultured Faecalibacterium sp. | reverse complement strand
ATTTAACATGGCGCAAAATAATTGAAAACTAAAAGAAAAGAGTGGTACTATGTCAATTTCTAATGAAGAATATGACAAAATGACAAAACGAGCTTCACCCGGATCACCGGTTATTAAGGACTGCTTAATGGCTTTCATTTTCGGCGGTATTATTTGCACCTTTGCCCAGTGCCTATTAACCTGGTTTAAATCCACCTCAATGACTTTAGAGGAGAGCAAGGCGCTGACAACGATAACAATTATAGCTTTGACCGCAATTTTGACTGCAACGGGAATTTTCGATAAAATTGCCAAGGTTGCCGGTGCCGGTACTGCCGTTCCGATTACAGGCTTCGCTAACTCGATAGTTTCAGCCGCCCTTGAGTTTCAAACAGAGGGCAGAATTTTAGGCACAGCGGCGCAGATGTTTTCTCTCGCAGGACCGGTTATTGTTTTCGGCTGCACAAGCGCATCTTTATATGGACTCATAGTATATATTTTCGGTTTATATTAATATAAGGTTGTTTTTTGTTTTCGCTTTTGCTAAAATATAGCCAATGAAAAAAAGAGGTTAAATAATGAAAGAAACGATAATTCAATTTGGTTCCGGCAATTTTTTAAGAGGCTTTATTGAGGATTTTATTAACACCTTACTTGACAAAGGCTTATATGACGGAAAAATAGTTGTAGTTCAGCCCACAAGAGGAGGAAAGACTCATATTATTAATGAGCAAAAAGGTAAATATAATTTAGTTTTACAAAGCGATGAAGGCAGTGAAATAAAGCAAATAAACTCAGTGAGCCGTGGCGTTGACCCATATAGTGACTATGAAGCTTATCTAAGTTTAGCCGAAATAAGCGATATGCGCTTTATTATTTCAAACACAACCGAAAGCGGCATTGCTTTTGACGAAAACTGTTCTTTTTCACATAGACCTGCTGCGTCTTTTCCCGGAAAGCTCACTCAGCTTTTATATCGTCGCTATGAAAAGGCGATGAAAGGTTTTGTTATTCTGCCCTGTGAGCTTATTGACTCAAATGCAGATAAATTAAAACAGTGCGTGATAAAATATGCCCGACTCTGGTCTTTAGGCGATGATTTTATAAAGTGGATAAACGAGGAAAATGTTTTTTGTAATACCTTAGTTGACAGAATTGTTTCCGGTTATCCAAAGGATAGAGCCTTAGAGCTTGAAAAATCGATTGGCTATAATGATAAGCTTCTTGACACTGCCGAAAAATATCATCTATGGGTGGTTCAAGGAAGTTTTGAAAATGAATTGCCGCTTAAAAGGGCGGGCATAAATGTTATTTGGACAAATGATGTGACACCATACAAAAAAATGAAGGTTCGCATTTTAAACGGCTCACACACTTTACTTGCTTTTGTGTCACTGCTTTTAGATAAAGAAACAGTTTATGACAGTCTTTGCGATAATGATCTTACTTTATTGCTTGAAAAAAGTCTCAATTCATATATTTTGCCATGTTTGCCTAATGATTCACAGCATGAGGGTTTTGCTAAGGCTGTAATAAAGCGTTTCGCAAACAGGTACATAAAGCATTATTGGTCAAGCATAGCCTTAAACTCTGTGAGCAAATGGAGCGTTAGAGTTTTACCTACAGTAAAGGATTTTATAGCTCTTTACGGTACCTTGCCAAAGGAACTGCTGTTTTCCCTTGCTTGTTTGATTTATTATTATAAGAAGAACCAGGTGTGTGACAGCGAATATGCTGTTAAGTTTATTAAAGAAAATAGCGTGAAAGCTATACTTTCAAATGATAGGCTTTGGGGTGATAATTTAAGCGCCTTCACTGACTTTATAGGCGAAGCTGTTGATAGAATAGACGAAGATGTTAGGGAGGCTTTGAAATGGGCTATGTCATAATTCATCCCGAAGATAATGTAAAGGTGTCTTTAGATAATGGGCATAAATATGCAATTAGAGATATTAACGAAGGTGACAGGGTAATAAAATACGGTTTCCCCATAGGTATAGCTTATAAGGATATAAAACAGGGCGAGCATATACATTCACATAATCTTAAAACGGCTTTGAGGGAAAATGAGGATTATGAGTATAAGCCTATAAAGGCGAAAGAAAATAAAATTACAGCTGAAAAAATAAGCGCGTACATAAGAAAAGACGGAAGAATTGGCATAAGAAACGATATATGGATAGTTGTAACAGTAGGCTGTGTCAATAAAATTGCACAAAGAATTGCCGATTTAACAGGTGCGATTGCTTTCACTCATCCATATGGTTGCAGTCAGCTTCACGAT
The DNA here is from genome assembly GCA_964458915.1 of uncultured Faecalibacterium sp. Taxonomy (GTDB): domain Bacteria; phylum Bacillota; class Clostridia; order Oscillospirales; family Acutalibacteraceae; genus UBA6857. The sequence goes on along the minus strand of CAYWKY010000104.1, from coordinate 4,430 downwards.
GACCACGAAAGAACAAAAACGGTTTTATCTTCTCTTATTAAGCATCCCAATGCAGGAGGAGTTCTTGTTTTAGGCTTAGGCTGTGAAAACAATAATATTTCCCAACTAAAGGCTACATTGGGGGATTATGACGAAGATAGAGTAGAATTTTTGAGCGTTCAAGACTGCGAAGATGAAATTGCTGAGGGTGTAAAAATTATCTCTAAGCTAAAAGAAAAGGCTTCAAGAGATACTCGTGAGTTGGTGGATATTTCACGCTTAAAGATAGGTCTTAAATGTGGCGGAAGTGATGGCTTTTCAGGTATAACAGCAAATCCTTTATGTGGCAGAGTGACAGATCGCTTAACATCAATGGGAGCCACAGCTGTTCTAACTGAGGTGCCTGAAATGTTCGGTGCGGAAAAGATTCTTATGAGCAGATGTGAAAATGAAGAGGTCTTTACAAAAACGGTAAAGCTGATAAATGACTATAAGGCATATTTCATAAGGCACGGTGAGGGCATTAGTGACAATCCTTCACCGGGAAATAAAGAGGGCGGTATCACAACTCTTGAAGAGAAGTCACTGGGTTGCGTACAAAAGGGTGGCAAAGCTGTTATAACTGATGTGCTGCACTATGGGGACACTGCCGAAAAATTGGGACTTAATCTGCTTGACGGACCCGGCAATGATATGGTAGCGGTGACAAATCTGGCTGCGGCAGGTTGCCAAATAATTCTTTTTACTACCGGTCGTGGTACTCCATTAGGCGCACCTGTTCCCACGATTAAAATTGCAACAAACTCATGTCTTGCTCAAAAGAAGAAAAATTGGATTGACTTTGATGCACAAACAGGCGGTGAAAAGGAGCTAATTGAACTTATAAAGGATATTTGCTCAGGCAAAGAAACTAAAAACGAAGAAAACGGATATAGAGAGATAGCCATATTTAAAGATGGAGTAACACTGTAAATTAAAACTTCCCTGAACAAAAAACGGTCAAGGGAAGTTTTTTTGCATAATTTTCAAATTGCGGCAGACAATAGCTATATATCTAATTTTAAGGTGATTATATGGCGCAAAGGTACGGAAAAACAATTATTCTTCAAAGCAAACCGCATATTATCGGTAATGCGGCAGTTGTTGGCAAAAAAGAGGGTGAAGGCCCTTTAGGAAAAGAATTTGACGAAGTATATGAAGATACGACCATGGGCGAGGATTCCTGGGAAAAAGCTGAAAGCTTATATTTAAAAACAGCCGTTGCAAGAGCTGTGGAAAAAGCCGCTGTCGGTACAAACGAGGTGGACGCAATTTGTTCGGGCGATCTTCTCAATCAATGCACAGGCTCAACTTTTGGACTAAGAGATTTCAATATACCGTTTTGCGGCGTTTACGGCGCTTGCTCAACTATGGCACTTAGCCTTTGTGTTAGCTCGATTATGATAGAAAGTGCAGGCTTTAATTGCTGCATTGCAGCAACAAGCTCCCACTTTTGTTCAGCTGAAAAACAATTTAGAAAGCCCCTGGAATACGGTGGGCAGCGACCGCCGTCAGCTCAGTGGACGGTGACCGGTGCAGGTGCAGCTGTGCTTAAACGAACTGAGTCAAGCATAAGTCCCTATATTGATAAAGTGCATTTCGGTACCATTCAGGATTATGGTGTGACGGACAGTAACAATATGGGCGCAGCAATGGCACCTGCCGCAAGAAAAACTATATCGGATTTTTTAAGGGATACTGAAACTAAGCCGTCAGATTACGATTTAATTTTAACCGGTGACTTGGGCAGTGTAGGAAGTGAGCTTTTAAAGGAGCTACTGCTTAGAGAGGATGGCATTGATATTTCATCTGTGCATAAGGATTGTGGCTTGATGATATACGATATGAAAAGTCAGGATGTTCACTCAGGCGGTTCAGGCTGCGGCTGCAGTGGCAGCGTACTTTGCTCACATATAATTAACTCTATGAGGGACGGTAAATATAAAAACATTCTTTTTATTGCTACCGGCGCACTTATGTCACCGGTGTCGTCTCTTCAAGGGCAAAGCATACCCGGCATAGCGCATCTTGTTAACATAAAGGGGGTGTGAATAATGGGTTTAACTGAAACAATTAAATGTATTTTCTGCCTTGCGAAATGTTCAAAAATTCTTTATTTTATTAAGAAAACTCTTTGTTTTGTAAGCATAGCTATTGTGGGAATATTTTTAATTTGTACACTAAAGGATAATAAAGATTTAATGAAAAAGTTTCGGGTGATGTGACATGGAAATATTTCTCGATATAGTTAAGGCTTTTGTCGTTGGCGGCTTGATATGTGTTGTAGGACAACTTCTAATAGATTTTACAAAAATGACAGTAGGTAAAGTCTTAGTGCTTTTTGTGGTACTTGGTGTAGTTCTCGGTACAATAGGAGTTTATGAGCCGTTAGCTGAATTTGCAGGAGCCGGAGCAACTACGCCTATAACGGGTTTTGGTTACGCTTTAGTTAAGGGTACTCGTGCCGCTGTGGCTGAAGAAGGACTTTTAGGTGTAATAAAAGGACCATTATGTTCGGGCGCAGTAGGTATTATGGCGGCGATAATATGCGGTTTAGTTGCAAGCTTGTTCGCAAAGCCGAAGGATAAGTAGAAGCATATTTTTGCTTTGCTCTATTATTATACCTTTTTGCGGGGCTTTGCCCCTCGCTTCCCCGTTCCACCCGGTAAATTAATCTGCACTATCTTCCCTTCTGTCAAGAATACATCTTACTATATTGAAAAAAGGTTTCTTTGGCTTTTCGCCCTAAAGAAACCTTCTGTTTTTACTCAGTTCTTTAAAAACAGCTAAATTTTACTATAAAGCTTTGTCCAAGCCTTTACTTTATCTTCATCATATTTCTCAGGCATATATCTGCTCACAACAGGTAAAAGTGGATAGCTCTTAAAGGTGAAAAATAGGGGAGGAATAAGCTTTGAAAGCTGTGGTACAGCACGGATAAGATTTTTCACTTGCTTTGTAGATAATGACTTGAGGGCAAAGTTAAGAGTGTCTGATGTAATAAGCTTTTTTTCGGCTAAAAAATCAATTTGTTTTGCGCTTATAAAAGAAGAAATATTTTTCAGGCTGTCTGCAATAATAAGCTCCTTACCAAATCTTTGAAAGTATTCGTATTCATATTTCCATAATTCTTCCTTAGTGAAATTGCCTTTGGAATTTATAACAGTGTCAGCTAAAAGCCTGCCTGCTTTCATGCTCAAAGTTATACCGCTTCCGCTAAGGGGAATAGTCATTCCGGCGCTGTCTCCTACGGCAGCGTACCCATCACAAACCAGCATTGGCAGCATCTTTGTTAAGGGAATGTGTGCGAATTGACCGCCTCGAAGCTTTTCTTTTGAAATAAAAGGATAGTCCTGTCTATATTTGTCAATGGTTTCGTCAACTTCATTTTGTGTCAGCTCACCTGCAAAACCGAATTTTCCTATTAATATGTCTACATAATCCTTTTGAGTTATAGTCCAATCAATGCCGGGACGACGCAAATGAAACACATTGATTGTCGTATATGGGGTAGTGACAGCACCGCTATTGTTTTTGAAATAAACCCTGTAAACATGAAAAATATCTTTTTCATTCAAGTCCTTAGTTATTCCCAAGCTTTTAGGCAAATTTTTTCTAACCGGAGAATCCATTCCGGCAGCATCAATAACCAAATCGCAATTAATAATATATGTCCTTTTGCCGTCAGAAACATTCAAAGCCGTGACTTTGTTCTCATGTGTTATTGGATAAAGCACCTTATGGGAAAACAAAAATTTAACGCCAACTTTTTCGGCATAGTTAATTAGATGTGAAATTAAAACCTTTCTGTCAATATAAAAACCGTCTTTATTGCTGTTCGGTACATCAATCTCAACTGTACCCGACGGATTCTTCAGCCTTTGCGCCCCGAAAAAAATAAGCTTATCCTTCTGTGGTCTTGGAATGCCTGACATATCAAAGGCAGACATATTTACAGCGTCATGCCAGTCGTAGCCGAGATTTTCTCTATCGTTTTGCTCGATTACTGTAACATCATAGTTATTTTTCGCCAGCGTTACTGCAGCAGTGAGTCCGCCATGACCTGCACCTGCGACTAAAATTTTTCTTTCCATGTTCTCAACCTCCTTTCAATATTATTGCCATAAAAAACAAAGAAGCTACAGCAAAATTTGCCATAGCTTCTCGATTGATTTTTAAATTTTACGCTATTGTCTCTGAAAGGAAGTCAGCATCAAGGTTTGAGCAGGAAACAAAGTTTTCTCTGTCATCAGCATTCTTCATCTTTTTCTTTTCAATAAGCTTTGTTACTGCATAATAAACAGCAGAAACAGCAGCAACAACAGCAATGATAATAGCAACGATTTTAGCAATCTTTTTAAAAGTTTCCATATTTTGAGCCTCCACAATAATAATTTAACTAATTATAACAT
>CAYWKY010000103.1:0-6701 GCA_964458915.1 uncultured Faecalibacterium sp. | reverse complement strand
TAAAAGCCCTTCAAGGTGATGGAGATATCATGTTCCGTTTTGTTCAATCAGATAGAACTATCAACACATACCTTATTACAGTTACCGCTGGTAACTTTGGCAAAGAGTACAAATCAAAAACCAAATAAGTATAGTGTTTATCGAAAGGAGATTTGTATAAAATGAAAAGGAATTTTTCTAAATTTGGTATGGTAATCAGCGTTTTAATAATCATAGTTGGATTTCTTACATTAATTGGTACTTTTGGCGATGCTCACTACAGTGGCAGCACTACAACATATGACTCAGGATTTGGTGTTTTTGGTGCGGATTACTATACTTATTCAGTCAATAATTCCGCCGAAGCAGCAAGTGCCGCAAGAGCAGCTGCAAACAATCTTAAAGAGATTTCTAATTTGCTGTGTCTTTCTTTTGGTTCATTTACAATGTGTATTGGTTTAATTTCTTTTTGTGCCTTTGGTATTGTTCTTTCTGACTGTTCTAACTCAAAGAAAAAAAGAAGGAAACAGGTTGTTGCACCTGCGTTAAAGTCACGACCAATAGACATTGCCCCACCAAGTCATGCAAATAGCGATTTTTCAAAAGAGCCGTTGACACAGAGCGACAGTTTTGATGAAAACCATACCTTTTAAAAATAAATCGTCTTAATAATCGCAAACCCCACCGGTACCAAAAACCGATGGGGTATTTTATATTCTGCTTTCAACAAACCACTTGCCCTCGTCCTCATATAAATAGGTCTGCTTGCCACGAACATAAATGCTGTAGCGTATAGCTGTACCGCCGACCTTGCCGGCACAGGCTCGTTGCACATTGGTGACCTTATCAACGATGAACTGTCTGCCGTCCTCCCAGGTGACGCTTTTAGGGCAAACTCTCCCCTGCTCATCAATTTCGGCAAGCACCTTAACATAAACCTTCCTAAACTTCATATTTTACACCTTATTTCATGTTAATTATTACAGGCAAGGGCGACTTTTTGCCTTCCATGTGCGGTGCTTTTTTTTCTGTCATAAGGCAACAATTAAACACTGCGTTTTTACCAAAGCGCTCACGAAGAGACATAACCGTATCGTCAATTTTTTTCTGCTTTTCGCTCTTTTTATATTCGCCGCTTAAATCAAGCTGTAAAGGTGTGTTTTCGTCTTGCAAATTAATTGCTCTGACAGTGAGCGCTCTAACTTCCTTTCGCCAGCTATAATTCTTTTTAAAAAGCTCAAGCGCCGTTTTTGCAATTTCAAAAGCAGACTGAGTTGGCAATGGAATTTCGCACTGACACTGAATATTGCTAAGCTCTTTATCCCTTACTCCTATTTGCACCGCCTTTGCCTCTAATTTTTCCTCTTTTAAGCGCTTTGACACATTCTGAGCCAAGGCGAGAAACACCTTCCACACCTCTTCGTCACACACTAAATCCTCTTTACAGGTTATGCCATGACCTACACTTTTTATCTCTCTTTCGTAGCTATCGGGGGCAACAGGTGAATTGTCAAAGCCATTGGCATATCGCCACATATCTTCTCCATGTACCCCAAAAACAAGCTTTAGCCAATCGGCGGGTCGCCTTGCCAAATCGCCGATAGTTTTAATTGCATAGGAATTAAGCTTTTTTGCTGTATTTTTGCCCACACCCATAATTGATGAAACAGGAAGAGGCCAGACAATTTCCTTAAAATTATCCTCGGTTATAGTCACAACCTCATCGCACCCGGCAAGGTCACTGCCAAGCTTTGCGAAAATTTTGTTATAAGAAACTCCTATGGAAACAGTGATACCAAGTTCTTCACGAAAAGCTCGACGAATTTCGTCGGTTATGTTTTGTACACTGCCGAAAACTAAAATACTACCCGTTATGTCGCACCAAGCTTCGTCCAGACCCATTGGCTCAATTCGGTCGGTATAACGGCGATAAATTTCTCTGGCAAGTCTGGAGTATTTCATGTAAATATCAAAATGCGGCTCAACAATAATAAGCTCCGGGCATTTCTTTTTAGCCTGCCAAATGGCTTCCCCTGTTGTAACACCATACTTTTTCGCTTCGGGAGTTTTAGCAAGAATAATACCGTGGCGTTCCTCAACACTGCCACCAACAGCTACAGCTTTGCCCTTTAAATCGGGATTTAGACTGCACTCTATTGATGCGTAGCACGAATTCATATCGGAGTGTATTATTATTCTTTTCACCACTTTGTCACCTGCCGAACATTTGTTCTTTTCGATAGTATTATACTACCCTATTAACTGTTTGTCAATAGGGTATATTTAGAAAAATAAAGGAGGCTGTAAAAGTAAATCTACAGCCTCGATTTTGGTTTTATTTGTCTTCTTTTTCTTTCTTATCAGGGATAGCGTTAATAGCACTGACTAAAGCCACGATTACGCCTGTTACAATGAATATGCCAAGCATACCCTTACCCATATAGGGAAGTGAAGCCAAAAATGCGTCAAAAGTAATTTCCATTTACATTATCCTCCTTATTTAGCGAGCATTGCAAGAATTAGACCGCCGGCAATAACCGAAGCAATCTGGCCGGAAACATTAACACCAACTGCGTGCATGAGAAGGAAGTTTTGATTATCCTCCTGAAGACCCATTTTATGAACAACACGAGCTGACATTGGGAATGCAGAAATACCGGCAGCACCGATCATGGGGTTGATTTTGTTCTTTGTGAAAAGGTTCATAAACTTTGCAAGCATTATACCACCGAATGTGTCCACAATAAAGGCAACAAGACCAAGGCCCATAATAAGGAGTGTTTCACCTCTTAAGAACTCTGCCGCTGTCATACGTGAAGCAATAGTAATACCAAGGAAAATAGTGATAAGATTTGCTAAAACCTTCTGTGCTGTCTCTGAAAGAGAATCAAGTACACCGCACTCACGAATAAGGTTACCGAACATTAAGAAACCGATAAGGGCCACTGCGTCGGGAGCTACTATACCAACAATAATAGTGATAATAATCGGGAAAAGAATCTTTGTTTTCTTTGAAACCTTTTTGCCGGTATATTTCATCTTGATTTTTCTTTCAGCCTTTGTGGTACAAAGCTTAATTATAGGCGGCTGAACAATAGGAACAAGAGCCATGTATGAATATGCGGCAACCATTATTGCGGCAGTGTAACTGGAGTTAAGCACGTTAGCAACATAAATAGATGTAGGACCATCTGCTGCACCGATAATAGCAATTGAAGCGGCATCGTTAAGATCAAAGCCGAAAAGTGAAGCCATACAAAGGGTAAAGAATATACCGAACTGCGCCGCTGCACCGAAGAACATAAGCTTTGGATTAGTTAATAGGGGTTCAAAGTCTATCATTGCACCTATACCGATAAACAATATAAGTGGGAACAGCTCATGCTGATTGATACCAATATCAAATAAATGCTCAATAACAGCTGTTGCGCCTGAGTTGGGCAGGTTAACAAGAATAGCACCAAAGCCCATGGGCAAGAGCAATGAGGGTTCCATTTCCTTGGCTATTGCAAGGTAAATCAGCACACCGCCGATAACCCACATAATAACCTGCGGAAAAGTGATCGTCAAAAGATTTTCATACAATACTTCCATTTTTTACCTCCATTAAACAGCAGATGATTTAAACCAACCGCAAATTTTGTCATTTTATATTATATCGCAAACTTTAAATATGTCAATAGATACGCTCAATAATTTGAACAAAATATAAACAGCACTGTAAAGCCATATACTTTACAGCGCTGTAATGTTTATTTGTCAAAAATGTTCACAACTTTATTCTTTACCGCTTTAAAAATCTCTTTAAACCATTCAACTAAGGCTCTTAAGAATTTTTTAATTTTGCTAAAGAATGATTTTGATGTTGCCGCATCGTTCCAGCTTGTTGTTTGACAGTTTTCCTCGGTCATAACAGCCATCTCGCCACTATCGTTATCGCAAATCATAAACTGTGAATACTCCGGGAAATCGTCAATTGTGAGCTGCTTGTCAGCAGTTGCAATAATATGCAGTAAATTATCCTCCCACTTAGTCCAGTTAGAGTGACTTGAGCCTTTTGTGAACCATGTGTAATCAGGATAAATACAAGTTGAAGCATCAACTTGCTTATCGGGTGAAATATATCTGCCTTTACCCTCAGCAACACGCTTTTCGATATAATCATCGTCAAGTGTGTCGCAAAGTGTTGATGTGGTTGCACCAAAAGAGGAATTGGCAACAGAGGCAAACTGGTCACCGACAACATCGCTTGACTCAATAAGAGGTATTATCTGATAGCCGTATTTTGAAATAGTACCAACATTAGCGCCATTTTTCTTTATGCTCTTATATAAATCGTCAATATTTTGTCTGACAACCTTATCGTAGTTTGTAATTTTCTCAATAAGACCTGAATATTTTTCACGCTTTGCGCTACCCTCAGGACCAAAAACATGGTGTAAAGCAGCATCAAAGTCTTCGCTTGAAACAGCTGACCAATAGCTGGGCCATGTAAAGAAGGTGGACAATGTAAGAGCTGATGTCATACCCTCAACAAGCTTTTTATAAAGCAAGGTCTCAGTAATTTCAATTGCTCCGTCAACAATACCGGTACTAACAGCAAGCTCAACTGTAGAAGTAATAAATGAGCTTATATCAACAAGGTGGATAGCGTTAGCATCCTTGAGGAATCTTACAACGGGTTCGCCGTCTATACGGAACTTTCCGCTTATAACCTCACTTAAAATTTCAGCACCATTTGCAACAGTACCGTCAAAGCCTATACCCTGTATATCTCCAACTCCGTATTTGGCAATGTACGCCATAACAACTGAAGTGCCAAGGCATCTTGAAACTATAGCAACCTTAGGCGCACCTGTAACTTTTTTAATTGCCTTTATGTAATCGTTAAAATGATCTGCATTTTCGAGAGGGTCAAGTCTCCAGTCGTACCAAAAACGATAATCATAAAGTCCGTAGCCTTCTTTGCCCGCTTTGGCATCATTCGCAATTGCATTTGACATATAATCCTTGCGTTCTTGGGAAATTCCGGAGCCGTCAACAGCCTCACCATCTTCATTCAAACAGCAATCCTCAAAGATTTTGCCGATTTCAGTTTCAAGACTGTCATAAAAAGGCTGCCAATCGTTTTTTAACAAGGCTTGTAAAATCAAAGGCTGTATAACCTTATATAAAGATTCCTTTAAAGCATCGCCCTGAATTGATGTGAGCATACTTGCAAGCTTAGAAAAACGAAAGACCTCGTTTCCCTCAGCGTCATAAATCGAGTCGCCGTCACCAGAGATAAGCACAACGGGAATATCACTCACCGTATCGCTCATATCAAACCCTGCGCCAAAAGCAGGCAGCATAAAGGTGAAGGTCATAATTACTACAAGTAATAATGATAACACTTTTTTCATCAATAGTCATCTCCAATCTTTTTTAGCTAAAAATATCTTTTCAGCATATTAATAATCGCATATATCTTTTGCTAATTTATTAACTAAAAATGAATAATGCCATGAAAAATATTACAATTTAGTAACAATTGTCTCGATTTATTTAAAGTACATATAAAGCTGACACTTTATCATACCATTATATAATTTTCTGCGTTTGTCGGCTTTTCTGCCGAAGAAAACCTCAAAATCCTCTGAGGGGCTAATTATATTATATGCCCATCCCCTGCTTTGTGTGAATCGTTTTCCCATAGTTTTATAAAGCTGTTCAGCTTGCTGAAGATCCAGCAAACGCTCACCATAGGGCGGATTACATATAATTGTACCTTTTTCGGTTTTAGGCGTAAAATCTCTTATATCCTTTTTTTCAAAGGTTATATACTTATCTACACCGGCTCTTTTAGCGTTAGCAAGGGCAACCTCTAAGGATTTCTCGTCAATATCAGAGCCGTAGCAAACAAACTGAGAATCCTTTATTTCAAGGCTTCTCGCTCTTTCTCTTTCCTCGCTCCAAACGCTTTCGGGAATATTCTCCCATCTTTCAGCAGTGAAATGTCTGTTAACACCGGGAGCCTTGTTTGTTACAAGCATTGCACCCTCAATTAAAATTGTGCCTGAACCACACATTGGGTCATATAATGTGTGATAGGGTCTGAGTCTTGCAAGGCAACAAAGAGAAGCTGCAAGAGTTTCCTTCATAGGCGCTCCGTTAGACTCAAGACGATAGCCTCTTTTATGAAGACCGTATCCTGATGTATCAATTAGCAGGCTAACTTGGTTTTTCATGATTGAAAATTGAATTTGATAAAGCGGACCTGTTTCTTCAAACCAAGATATATTATATTTGCTTTTAAGTCTTTCAACAACAGCCTTTTTAATAATTGATTGGCAGTCGCTGACACTGAAAAGAGCTGAGTTAAGAGAATAACCTTTAACAGGGAAGGCATCATATGCGCCAATCCACTGCTCCCAAGGCAAAGCCTTTGTTCCTTGAAAAAGCTCTTCAAAGGTTTTAGCTTCAAAAGTACCCACAAGAATTTGTATTCTTTCAGCATAGCGTGAGCAAATATTCGCCCTTGCAAGCATATTTTCGTCTCCGCTAAAAAGTACCCTGCCGTTTTCAGACACCACGTTCTCTGCGCCAAGGTCTTTCATTTCATCAGCTATGAGCTTTTCAAGGCCTAATAAGCAGGGAATAACAAAATTAATTTTCATTTTCTAATTCCTTTCTACAAATAAAAAACAATCCACTAATATTGGATTATACACTTTACTTTTAAC
>CAYWKY010000102.1:0-6725 GCA_964458915.1 uncultured Faecalibacterium sp. | reverse complement strand
GGGTAACGGCTAACGGCCGCCGAGGGTGACCTTAGGGAAAGTGCAACAGAAATAAACCGCCGCTTTTGCGGTAAGGATGGAAAGGCGAGGTAAGAGCTCACCGGCATAAAGGAGACTTTATGGCCATGTAAACCCTACCCGAAGCAACACCGACAGGATATGTTCGTCAGCTGGACGCAAACCGACAGGTGGCTTGAACTGCGAAGCAATTCGCAGTCTGGATAGATGACTGCCTTAAATGACAGAACCCGGCTTACAGGTGTACTCATTATAAATGATAAAACAGAGGTTTGCATTTTATTGCACACCTCTGCTTTTGTTTTTATTACCCTTTTCTTCTTTTAAACACTATCGCAAAAATGAGTCCGAAGACTAACAGGGCAAATGAGCCTATAATATACCATGCGCCTTGCATACTGTTTTTTTTCTCTTGAATTACCATGTCGTCCCTTTTGCTATGTTCCCGCTGCTTATCACCTGTGTTATCTTCTTGATGAGACTTCGTGGTACTCTCCCCTAAAGCATTAGCTGTACTTTCTTCCTCAGTGAGTTGAGTCTGCTCCTTTTGGGGTTCTGTTGGATTCATTTCATTGCCTATGTTTTCAGATTTTTCGCCTGGCATTGGTACACCGTCGGGCGGTGTCGGCATTGAATTTTCACCTTGCTGAGGCATTTGCTCACCATTGGGCATTTCAGGTGGTGTGTTTCCCTTTTGCGGTGGCTGAGGCATAGCAGAAGAATTATCCATAGTGGTTGACTGCTCAGGAGCTTCGGTGGTCTCCACAGTTTCGTTTATGTTTTGAGAGTCATTCTCACTGTCATTCTTCATCGGTTTGTCATTTTTGCCACCCATACTACCCATGTTCATAGTACCCATATCAGAAATTGTAATTGAAGAGGCATCTATAAGAGAAGAGCTGTCAGCGTTTTGACCCTGCTTAGTTGAGGGTACACTGCCGTCAAGCTGACCCTTTACGCTTTCACTTCTAAGAAGGCAAAACTCTTTAAGGGTTTCCACTCCCTTTTGGTACTCATCATAGGTGCAAAATTTTGTCGGATCTTTTTCCACATAAGTTGATATTAAATTTTCGGCTTCGCTTATAAGACTTTGAATATCCACATTTTCAAGAAAATCTCTAAAATATTCGTGGTACATTTGAGTATAGCTGTCATCGGAGAATATCCAGCCGACCATAGGTCTATCATCAACACTTTCACCGGAAACAGGTGAATCTATAGGTGAATTAACTGTACTTGTGGCACTCGAAGATTGAAAAGTACCAAAAGCAAGATTATAATCCCAAGGTATCATTGACAGTTGTCCCTTGTTTTCATAAAGATAATAGTTATGCACCATTGAGCCGGTATAGCTGTCGCCGTTACAGACATAGTTATGCACCACAAAATATCTTATAACCTGCTCTATATTAACCACATCTTCAAGATTTTCATAAGCAGAAAGAGATTTAAGCGATTTAATAAGTCTCTCTTTGTCGGCTGAGGTTATATCAGTTTTTGCGTTGTCAAAAATATTGCTGTAGCTACTCACACTCTCATCAATATATTTAAGCTTAACATCGTCGCTGCCCATACCGCCACCTATTGAAAAGCCATTGTCATCTCCAATATCGCCTATATCGGGCAAATCATCTATGTTTGGCATTTCGCCCATGTTCGGAGCTTCAGGCATTTGACCGCTATCAGGTACTTTAAACGGAAAATTAAACTCACTCTTATTAGCTGCGTTATCTCCACTGTCAGAATTTTTGTCTTGAGCTAATTTATCCATATCAAAATCTCTGCCGTTGCCTCTGCCACCGCCAAAGCTCATACTGTCCGGCTTATATAGTTCACCGCTACTTGCATAGTTTCTGCTGAGAAAAGCGTCCTCAACACCCTCAACGGCAAGATATAACCCCCAATCCTCACCGCCAACAGTTATATGAACGAAGGAGCAAAGAGGTGATGCAACACCAAATTCATTCATGAGCCTATATGTTAAATAGTCCTTCATATAGGTGTTATCCTGAATTATATTATTAAGGCTGAGTTTATCCAGTCCGTAATAGCTTTTGCTGCTATCATAATGGTCAAACTCAATTTTAAAGCTGTACCTTTGACTGTTCATAGAGCTGACATTACTAAGAGAAGTGTTTCCCTTGCCTCTTATAGCCACATTTTGACAGGCTTCGCCGTCAATTATAACATCGCAAACAGTGTATTCCTCGCTTTGACAAGAAGCAATGAAGCTGTCCCAATCGTCAACTGAAATATCTATTGTGTGAACCTTAGTTGTGTCAAAAATTCGCCTTTCATAGCCGGCACCGGTTTTTACTCTTTCAATTCCCAAGCTATCACCGCAAACAAAGACACAGGTTATTATTAATGCAAAAACAACCGCAGCAACGCAAATACGCTCTATATTTTTATGGGTTGACATGAGTTATCACCTCAACCCATATATTCGCCATTGTAGCTGACAAGCACTGCACTGCTCACACCCGACAGCTGTGCAAGAGCGTTAATAAAATCTGTGTTGTCATCTTTCAGGCGAATTTCCACATTCAGCTCAATCATTCCTTTTTGGGCTGTTTTACTCTTTATTACACATTTGTCTGTGTTTTCCTCAATATGCTTTTTGACTGCAACCTCACTGTCGTGTCCGTCGCACTGAACCACAACTATGTAAGGGTTGGTGTGTGACTTTTTATTAACGAAAACAAGGAGAATAACACCAATAAGAATACTGCCTGCCACAGCGAGAGGAATAAGACCGGCAGCTAAAATTATGCCCACGGCAATAGACCAGAAAAGAAAAGCTATATCCAAAGGCTCTTTTATTGCTGTTCTGAAACGAACAATAGACAAAGCGCCGACCATACCTAATGAAAGCACTACATTTGATGTTACGGCAAGAATAAGAGTTGTTGTTATCATTGTCAGAGCAACGAGAGTGACACCGAAAGAAGATGAATACATAACACCGTTATAGGTCTTTTTGTATACCAAGAAAATAAACATTCCGAGGCAAAATGAAAGAATGAGAGCTAAGCCCATATCGAGCAGGCTAACACTGCTCACGTTTTCGAGGAAGCTTGATTTGAAAATGTCGTTAAAAGTCATAATTTAATTTCCTTTCTTGTTTTAGTTTTAATCAGCCGTAAATACGGCAAGCGGCATATTTTGAAAATGCCCCGCTGTGTGCATCTTTTAGCTGAACAGCGTCACGAATTATGTCAGGCAAAAATTCATCCCACTTAACTTCAAGCACTGTCGTATCGCCACACACAGGCACAGTAACACATTGAGCGTTCAAAAAATCAACTGATGTCATTGCTGAGCGAATATTATAATCCAATGTTACTCTCACATTACCTGCCGGATAAGTAAAAGCTTCTCTTGTGTAATCAACAATTGTTTTCGGCTTTAAGCCTTGAGACTTGCTCTTAGAGTAAAACTCACGCAAAAGCTCCCTATTGCTGTTCGCTAACCAATCCATATCGCCGTCAAGAATTTTTTTCACCTCTTGCTCACTGACACGAACACTGTTTTTGGCGCAAAGGCCATTGATTTTGCTCTTTTTTTCGAGAACTATAAATGATGTGTCACCATTATAATATCTTAATCTGAATTTTTCTCTGAGATTAACGCCGTTGATTTTTTCCAGCAAAGCCTTATCCTTAATATTATCAAAGTAAAGACTTCTGATTTCATAGCTTTTTCCTAAAGAATGTTCATCTATTTTTGCAACGGCAGATAATCTTGACGAAAGCATCAATCTATCGGAAAAGCTGATTTCATGCTTATATTCATGCCTGAATTTCATATTCTCACCACCTTTACATTTAATTGCTTGGCATATAATATTCTCTAAACCTTAGAACAAATTAAGAATTCTAAAGAAATTATGAAAATTTTGTAATAATTAAATCTAAGATGCAAAAATCCATATTTTAAAGCTTAAGAAAAGATGAAGAAATAAAAAAACTCTTGCCATTTGTTCGTCTTTAGGGTAAAATATGTTTAGAATATTATGGGAGGTTCCATATGGACGACATATATTTCTCAGATAAAAAGAAAAAAATTAATGACGATGAACCTGCTTCATCAAAAAGAATAATAAGTGATCATTTTTTAGATAGCGATTATGACGACGAAAGCTTTGAGCTTGAGTTTAAACAAAAAGGCAGTAGCCAACCCTTTAACGGCAGCAAAAGCAACTTTAGGGTCAATATTCCCGATTTTGACGATGAGTTTTCCGAGCCTGCGACAAAACCGAGTCACGATATATATTCAGGTGTTCAATCTCGTACCCCGCAGGGCAACAGAGTTACACCTGTGAACAGAACAGGCGCAGTTAATCGAGTTCCGACACCAAGGCCTGTTCAGCAAAATGTCAGCCGTACCCCTCAAGGCGCACGAATTCAAAACTCAGCTGTGCCACCACAAGGGGCAAGACAAACAAATAACTCTCGTCAGCAGGCACAGGTCACATCTCAGCGAACACAAAAAAATGCCAAAGCTAAGAAAAAAAGCAACCCGGTCGGCAAAATATTTTTAGGCTTATTTTGTGTACTGCTTGTTCTTTTAGTCGGAGTTTTCTTTTACGGCTACAGCGCTTTAGGCGGGCTTAATTATGATGACAGTATTACTGAAAACGCGTACCTTAAGGAAAGCACATTATTGAGCGACAAAAAGGTTAGAAATATTCTTTTCATCGGCTCAGACGCTCGTGAGGGCTTAGGCGGTCAGCGTTCCGACACTATGATATTGTTTTCTATAGATAACAACAATCATAAAATTAAACTGACATCTTTTCTGCGTGACAGCTATGTTTACATTCCCTCAAAGGGATATAACACAAAGCTTAATGCTGCCTTTAACTATGGTGGCGCTCAGCTTTTAATGGACACGCTGGAATATAATTTCGGTGTTAAAATTGACGAATATGTCATGGTTGACTACGACGCATTTATTGAGCTTGTTGACCTTTTGGGCGGAATTACAATTCATGATGTTACCGCCGCTGAAGCAAAATATATGCGTGAAGAGGTTAACAGCAAAAAATTCAAAGAGGGTACTAACCACATCGGTGGCAGAGCTGCTATGTGGTACTGCCGAATAAGGTATCTCGACAACGATTTTCGCAGAACAGAGCGTCAGCGCAAGGTTTTGAGTGCAATTATCGACAAGGCAACTAAAACCAATCCTTTGACTCTTATTGAAATTGTCAAGGAGATTTTGCCTAACATTTCAACTAATATTGACAGAAACGCTCTTTTAAAATTAGGCATTGGTGCGCTGGCTTATATGCACTATGATATTTTACAGCAGCAAGTACCTGCTGACGGCACATGGTCTAACGCAATGATTAACGGACAAGCCGTTTTGAAAATGGATTTCGACAAAAATAAGTCTATAATAAAAGAATTCATTTACGGCTAATAATAAAAAGCAAGTCACTCTTTTGAAATAAAGGGTGACTTTTTTGGTTCGCGGCAAAGCTCGGCAGTAAAAATCAGTCATATTCCGCCGACAAAATTTAAGCCTTAATATATTAAGGCGATAATAAAAATCAACTGGCTGTGACTATTTCATTGCTCATTTTTATTGACATATTGTCCTTGCGATTATATAATTTACTAATGAATCTTTAGGAGGATAAAATTATGAAAAAAACACTTACCAATCCCCTAAGCGAAAAATGGTACGCTGACCCTGAAGCCCGTTTTTATGAGGGTGAATACTGGATTTATGTCACCAACTCTCTGCCATATAAAGAGCAGAAGAACATTGATGTCATGCACTCCAAAGACCTTATTAATTGGCAAAGCTGTGAAAACATAATAGATATGGAGGGGTTTCCCCATGCTACCTTTGCAATATGGGCGCCGACTGTCATTGAAAAAAGCGGCAAATACTATCTTATCTTCGCTTGCAATGACATACATTCCGACAGTGAGCCGGGTGGCCTTGAAATAGCTGTTTCCGACAGCCCATTAGGTCCGTTTAAAGCCTACACTGATACTCTTATCGGCAAATTCATAAACGGTGCTCAGCCCATTGATGCCCACCTTTTTAAAGACGATGACGGTACTGTCTACTTGCTTTACGGCGGTTGGCGTCACTGCAACATTGGAATACTCAATGACACAATGGATGGCTTTATCCCCTTTGCCGACGGAAAGCTTTTTAAAGAAATCACACCGGAAAACTATGTGGAAGCTCCATGTATTATGAAACAAAATGGAAAATATTATTTTATGTGGTCATCAGGAAATTGGACTGACGGCTCATACAATGTTCGTTATGCCGTTTCCGACAATATTTTAGGCGGCTATTCAAAAAGCCAATGCATTTTAAAAGAAGACCCTACAGTTGGTGTAGGTCCGGGACACAACGGCATTTTATATGTAGCCGAAAAAGATATGCACCTTATGGTTTATCACCGTCACAAGCCGGGAGAGACTGATTCAAACGCAAGATACCTTTGTATCGATAAAATGGATATAGTCAGCGGGAAAATTCTTCCTGTAAAAATGACCGACAGTTGGGAAATATAATAAGCATAAAAACCTTTCCTTAAAGTAATTTTAGGGAAAGGTTTATTGTTTGTTTCTGTTTTGACGATTTTTGGCAAAAAAATAAAACCACACCGAAGTGTGGTTTCTTTTTGGCTGCGGAACTAGGATTCGAACCCAGACAAACAGAGTCAGAGTCTGCTG
>CAYWKY010000101.1:0-6759 GCA_964458915.1 uncultured Faecalibacterium sp. | reverse complement strand
TATGTTTCAATTGACGGCGGTATGACAGATAATCCGAGATACGCTCTTTACGGTTACTTTATGGCTGACAATATGTGTGAGCTTAAAGCTGTTAACGCTTTGGCAAAGGAAAGAGGAATCACACAAAAGGTTATTGTGCGTTTAACACCGGGAATTGACCCACACACCTATGCCGCTGTTGCGACAGGCAAGGTTGACTCAAAATTTGGTGTAGCCATTGAAACAGGACAAGCTGACGAATTTATTAAAGAAGCTATAAATTTCTCAAATATAGACATTGTGGGTTATCACTGTCATGTTGGCTCTCAGGTTTTTGACGAAGAGGGCAGTGTATATCTTGACGCTTCAACCATTATGCTTAACTTTGGCGCTCAAATGCAGAAAAAGTATGGCGTTGAAATGAAGATACTCAATATGGGCGGTGGCTTTGGTGTACGCTATACACAGGACGATCCTTATATGGATATTCCCGCAAACATTGAAAAGCTTGCCACTCACATAAAAAGCGAAATAGAAAGATTAGGTATAAATATGCCTAAAATTCTTATGGAGCCGGGCAGAAGTATTGTAGCCGATGCAGGTATGACCCTTTACAGCGTAGGTACTGTAAAAGAAATTACAGGCTATAAAAATTATGTTTCAATTGACGGCGGTATGACAGATAATCCGAGATACGCTCTTTACGGTTCAAAATATACGGTGCTTTTAGCTAATCGTATGAATGATAAAAGTGATTTTATCGCTGATGTTGCCGGCCGTTGCTGCGAAAGCGGAGACATTATTCAGCCCGATGTTAAAATGCCAAAGCCTGAAAGAGGCGATATTATAGCTGTTTGTACCACAGGTGCTTACAACTACTCAATGGCTTCAAACTATAACCGTATTCCTCGTCCGCCTGTTGTAATGATAAGCGGTGGAAAGGATTATGTGGCTGTTAAGCGTGAAAGCTTTGAGGATATAATTAGAAACGACATATAAATAATTCTCCCGAACACTTCATTCAAGGTGTTCGGGAGTCGTTTTTTCTTTTATGCTTTTGTGTACCCGTTTGGGATTTCAAATAAGCTTGGGTCTGTTTCTTCTTTAAGCTCATTGACTGTAACAGTGCTCTTTTTACCGTCGGCATATTCAATATATATTTCAGCCAGCTTATCATTTTGCAAGAATGAAAGCTCCATATATCTGCCGTATTTTGACTCTGTGAAGCTTTCGCAAATTAAGCCTTTTTTATATTTCGCCGTTACTGTTCCCATGTTCTCGATTTTCATATGCTCATGGAGTGCAGCTAACTTTATATCAAATTCTTCGCTGTCATTTGCAATTCGATACTTTTTGTTTGCAGCGTCTATAATATATACCTCATCATTTGCACTGTTGTAGATGTATTCCGTAGAAACACCCTTAACAGTTTCTTTAAGATAAAACTTACCCATTCTTAAAGCCATAACGCTGTCAACTTTGCCATAGATGTCGCTTTCCTCAGAGTATTCAATATAAAACTCTTTGCCACTGAGAAGTTCGCTGACCTGTTCAGCTCTGTAAATGTCAAGGTTTGCCTTTTCAGTGCGTAAAGTGTAAACATCACCGATAGCTCCGAAATAAGCTTTATCGTTGAGCTTTATAAAAGCTCTCACGGCAAATTTGTATTCGGTATCGCTATCAAGGTTTTTCAAGGTGTAAGATGTGTTATCTTCGCCATAGGTTCTTGCCACAACGCTGGATTTTCCGGTCTTATCGAAAAGATAAATTCTATAACCGCTTGCACCGTCAATTTTTTGCCAAGTGATTTCAGCGGAAAAGGCATCTGTGCTTGCCGACAAGATTTTCGGCGCAGCATTATCGTTTATTTTAGACTTACATTCGCTGTGTGAACCCCAAACAGTACCTTTAGCTGTTTTTGCGTAAGGCTTGATTCTAAATGTGTATGCTCTAAATGCAGTGTCTTTATTTAATGTGTATTTTGTTACAGAGCTACCGATAGTAGTAAGCTTATCCCATTTGCCGGAGTCGTTTTTAATATAAACACGATAACCTGTTGCGCCGGACAGCTTTTTCCAGTTAAGGGTGATGGTATCATCATTAGTTACCGCAGTAAAATTTGATACCTTGGAAAGTACCTTTGTTTTACCTGTTACAGTGCCAAAGCTTTTAGCAAGGGCCTTTTTGTTATTCTTAACTGTGTAATGTCTGACAGCAAATTTATAGCTTTCGCTTGCTGTCAAGCCTTTGGCTGTGTAGGTGACTTTTTTAGTATCCGCAAGCTTTTTCCACTTGCCGTCAACAGACTTATAAACATAGTAGCCGCCTGCACCCTTGATTTTGCCCCAGGACAGTGTGATGGTGCTTGAGGTTGCCGATTTAACCTTTGGTTGAGCTTTGATTTCATTTTTTGCCGAAACAAAAACTGTGCAAGCTGACATAGTCATAATTAAGCACATTAAACCAATGAGTAATCTCTTTGTAATTTTCATTTGCCATTTCTCCTTTTTATGATAATAAAATTATATCAAAGAATATTATCTTTGTCAATAAAATTAAAGCAGGGGCGTGTATTAATCCGGCGGGGCTGACAGTTAAAATTCTTTAGGCTTACCTTATCCGCATCCCTCAAATAAAGACCGTAAACCGGCAATTCCCAATATGGGCTTTCCTCGTGAGAGTTTTGATAGATGCTGCAAAGGCGTGTAATTTCAGGGTATTCCAGCATTGATTCATAGCCTACGCCACCGTCTCTGATATATATTTCCTCGTCAGTGTCACGATAAGAAATGCTTATATTTTCTATCTTGGCATCTTTGACCTTATACACTGTGCCTTCGTGTACCGTTCCCGTTATTGCCGACGGCAGGGAAACATCTTCGGCAACAATATTTCTGATAGTGATATTTTCAAGAGAGCCCGGTTTAATATTTCTTCTGTTTCCGAGCCATAAAAGAAAAGCTGATGTAATGCCTTTCATTTTAATGTTTTCCACTGTTATATTTTTTACATTTCCGCCACAGTCAGACTGAATGGATATACCGCTGTAACCACCTGTGGTTTTATCCATGAAGAACTCGCAATTTCTAACAGTTACATTTTCAACATCACGATATACTGTTGTGCCTATTTTAAAACAGTTGGCAAGGCTCATAACCTTGCAGTCTTCAATTAAAATGTTCTTTATGTTTTTGTCTCCGTCTGCTTTAACACAAATACCGTCGTCGCCTGTTGCAACAAAGCAGTGGCTTATTGTTGCGTTACTGCAACAGCTTAAATCAAAGCCGTCTGAATTTGCAACATGGAAATTGCTGTTTATAACCGTATCCTTAATGGTAATATTTTCGCACTCGAATAAATTACAAGTCCAGCAGGCAGTTTCATACAGCTCAATGTTGTGAATATCAATATTTTTGCTGTTTCTCAACTCAATGAGATTTACCCTGCCACTGTTTTCTTTTTCAAAGCGTATTCTGCCTCTAAAATTCATTATATAGCTTTTTAAATGGAAACACTCCATTGGTAATAAGGCTTCGGCATATTTTGCCTCTTGGCAGTAGGTTTCGCCGCTGCCGTCTATTCTTCCGCCACCGCATATTGTAATATTGTCTGCGCCATCGCAATATATAAAGCCGTATCTTGCCCTTGAAGCTACATCGTGGATTTCTCCAAAAGCGAGGGGATTTTCGGATTGCTTATTTTCCCGGTAATCAACACACTTAACAGTACCCTTAATGAAAAGAGTGACATTGCTTTTCATTTCTATTCTCGAACAGACAAAGGTTCCTTGGGGTAACAAAACTGTACCGCCACCGGCTGCACTCACAGCGGCTATAGCTTGGTTTATAGCTTTTGTATTTACAGTGTAGCTTTCATTTTCACCTGCACCGTAAGAAAGTATATTAACATAGCTTTCCGGCAAAGCTTCTTCATAGAGATATTCGTCAAAGGGAATATTGTCACAAAAATCGTGGACTATTCCGTCTTGCTCTACATAATTAAATTCGACAGCACCGTTATTATATTTCATTTTTACCACCCGAAATGATTTAAAAGTCTTTCGTATTCTTCTTCGCTTATTGCGAGCATTGAGCCGTGTCTGGCAGAGAAATCTAAAAAGTAGCTCTCTTCTTTAACAGGGGTAAAGTTAACGAAATCCTCGGTTTCCTGCATAACATATTTACCCTTGGTGTAGGAATCCATTATCATTACCCATTTATTGCTGTCGTGGATTTTATACATACAACAACCCTCAGTGTGGTCTTTAAAAACAGTTATATTTTTGCTTTCAGGCTCTTTGTAGGGACCGGTTAATTTATCGGAATAAACATAGCAGATATATTTTTCATTTTCATCTTTATAGTACATATAGTAAGTGCCGTCGTTTTCTATAATGTCCGCATCAATGGCATCTTTTTGACATGGCGGAGCATAAAGAATTTCAGGCATGGTTTCCAACTTCTTGAAGTCCTTTGTGTAAGCGTACCACATAACAGTATGAGTCCACTCATCACTATTTTCGTCGTGCTGGCAGTTTGCCCAATAAATCATATACATTTTCTTTTCCTTGTCATAAAACACCTCAGGTGCCCACGCACGGCAAGTACCGTCAAGACCGTAGGAGAGCATATCGATATTGTCATATTGCTCCCAATTAATTAAGTCCGGGCTGTGCCAAACGCAAAGAGCGTGGTTTGAGTTCCAACCTGCCTCAGAGCGCATATCGGTACCGATTATGTAATAGTCGTTATTTTCACCACGAAAAATAAAAGGGTCTCTTATTCCCTTTGTACCAAGCTCGTTAAAAAGAAAAGGCCTATTCTTATTCAGAGGCTTAAAATGGTACCCGTCTTCGCTCAAGGCGAAATTAATAGATTCTTTTTCCGGCTCGTTGCCTGTGAAATAACAGAAAAGATATTTATTAAACATATAAGTCACCTACTTGAAAAACAGTTTGGATAATTATATAATGAGGGTGCAATAAAGTCAACAAAAATTGTGTCCTAAGATAATTTTAATGGAATTGTGCTATAAATTTAAACAATTATTTAACAATGGAATGTTATCTTTTAATGAAAATAAGGGAGGTTAGCCTTTTATGTTTAAAGTATTAGTTTTAGAGGACGATAAAGATCTCGGTCGTACCGTTTGCTCATATCTTAACAGAAACGGTTACTATTGCACAGGCTGTCTTAACGCTGAACAGGCATATGCAGCCATGGAAGAGAATGTTTTTGATATAATTATTTCGGACATAATGATGCCGGATATTAACGGCTTTGAGTTCGCAAGAAGTGTGCGTGCCACAGATAAAGAAACACCTATTCTTTTCATTACCGCAAGGGATGATTTCACATCTAAACAGCTTGGCTTTGAGGCGGGAATTGATGACTATATGGTAAAGCCTGTTGATTTAGGTGAGCTTGTTTTAAGAGTTCAGGCTCTTTTAAGACGAGCAAAAATTGTCTCAAGTAAAAAGCTTGTTGTAGGTGATTTCGTTATGAATATGGACGAGAGAACGGCGAAGCTTGGCTCAGAGGAAATTGTTCTCACCGCAAGAGAGTTTAACCTTCTCTATAAGCTTCTCTCTTATCCGAAAAAAACTTTCACCCGTTCACAGCTTATGGACGAATTTTGGAACGCAGAAACTTCATCCAGTCCGAGAACTGTCGATGTATATATTGCAAAGCTTCGTGATAAGCTCGCTTCATGTAAAAACTTTGATATTCTTACTGTTCACGGCTTAGGCTATAAGGTGATAATCCATGAGGAATAGGCGAAAAGACAAAAGAATCAAATATTCATTTTTTAGCATTTGGCGCTTCATATTCTACTTTCTTTTTGTGGGCTTTGTAGTAACCTGCTCATTTATGGTGTTTTTTGCTCGAGGAAGATACCCAAACGCAGATATTGTTATATTCAATGACACTATTAGCTACAGAGCGTTGGTAACTTTAGGAAATATTCTTTTTCTTTGCCTGTTTTTCAGTGCTTTTGACAGCATAAAAAAGAGAATTTCCATAGGAATGCCCGTCGAGAGAATACTTGACGCTACACATAAAATCACAAACGGAGATTTTTCTGTTAGAATAAAGCCGTTGCACCCGGTGGCAAGCCGAAATGAGTTCGACGCTATTATTGAAGACTTTAACAAAATGGCGCAGGAACTTTCCACAACAGAAACACTTAAAACTGATTTTATAGCTAATGTTTCCCACGAAATTAAAACACCGCTGGCGGCTATTCAAAACTACGCAACAATGCTTCAAGATCCGCTTATAAGTGAAGAACAACGAATAAAGTACGCTGAAAACATATCTTCGTCTTCAAAACGCTTAAGCTCGCTGATAACGAACATATTGAAGCTTAATAAATTGGAAAATCAGCAGATTTTCCCTAAAAAAATGCCCTTTAACTTAGGCGAACAGCTTTGTGAATGTATGCTGCTTTATGAGGAAGCCTGGGAAAAGAAGCAGCTTAAAATTGAGGCCGATATTGACGACGATATAATTATAAAATCTGACAGAGAGCTTTTAGAGCTTGTCTGGGTCAATATTCTTTCAAACGCACTTAAATTTAACCGTGACGGCGGTACGATTGCTGTTAGCGTAAAGGTTGAAAATAATAGAGCAGTAGTGAAAATCTCTGACACCGGCTGCGGCATGAACGAAGAAATCGGAAAGCATATTTTTGAAAAATTTTATCAAGGCGATCCCTCAAGATCCACAAACGGCAACGGCTTGGGACTCGCTCTTGTTAAAAGAGTAATTGATATAACAG
>CAYWKY010000100.1:0-6767 GCA_964458915.1 uncultured Faecalibacterium sp. | reverse complement strand
GAGAGGGCGACCCGCTGGAAATTTACACCGATGCCGACGGGGAGGTCATCTTTAAAAAGTATTCCCCCATTGGTGAGCTGGGTCCATACACTAAGCAATATGTTGATGTTTTGGGCAGAACCACTGGAATGCCGGTAATTATTTGCGACAGAGACCATGTTATCGCTGTGTCGGGTATGCCGAAAAAGGACATTTTAGGCAAGCGCATTTCGCCACTTATCGAAAGCTATATGGAAAGGCGCACCACCTTTGTGTTCGGTCAAGATAACGACAATCTTATTGTTTCTGAGGAAAATCCGAAGCCTGTGGGTGTCATGTCGCCGATAATCGGCGGTGGCGATGTTATGGGTGCGGTCATTTTAATGCTTGGGGATAAACTAACTCCGCCGAGTCAAACAGATATTAAGCTCACTCAGGTTGCTGCCGGTTTTTTAGGCAAACAAATGGAAGAATAATTTTTTTGGTACGCGGGAAAGACTCAGCTAATTTTGGCTTTTTTCCCGCCTTTTTTATGTTTTAACCTATTTTTAGGGCAAAATTTGTCAAATTAATGGTTTTTATATGTAATTTACAACAAAAACAGCTTCGTCAATTTGTATAAAAATTCAATTGACACCCTCTTTTTTTTGTAATATAATATTCATTATCTTGAAGTAGTGTAATTACCTTGGGGAAGGAAACTTTAATGGCAGATTTTTCATTTTTGAGTGACGAACAATTGCTTTCACTTTATAAGCAAGAGAATAATCAAGCCGCCGAAGTCCTTGCCGACAGGTATATTAAAAAAGCCGGTGCTATTGTCGGTTCACTTCACGTACCCACAGATGAATTTGCCGATTTAGTGCAAGAGGGTATGTTAGGTTTTCTTTCGGCTGTTTACGCTTTTGACGAAAAAAAGCAAAGTAGCTTTTCACCTTTCGCTTGCGCCTGCATAAAAAACAGAATGTTAAGCGCATTGAGAAAGTCCAGCGCTAAAGGCAAAATTCCTTCAGCTCTCACTGTTCCCTATGACGAAGATAACAATTGTCTTGTGAGCAATATGACACCTGAAGAGCATATTATAGCCGAAAAAAACTTTAACGATATTGTAAAAGCAATCAGTGAGCTTTCAAAACAAGAACAGCTTGCTTTCAGACTTTATCTCACAGGCATGACCTATGAGGAAATTGCTTCAAAGCTTTCAATCACCCAAAAGGCCGTTGACGGCACACTGCAAAGAGCAAGAAAAAAGCTGAGAAAAACCCTCAGTTTATAATATGCCCGATAGCTTAAAGAAGAGCGTTGATTACAAAGGGCCGGTGCAATTCCGACAGGGGCAATAAAAATCAAGAGAGGTATAAAAAATGTTCGAAGACAAAACACTCAAATGTAAGGAATGCGGAGCTGACTTCGTTTTCACAGCTGGCGAGCAGGAATTCTATGCTGAGAAAGGCTTCCAGAATGAGCCTCAGCGTTGCAGAGAGTGCCGTAATGCACGCAAGAACGCTGCAAGACCCGCACGTGAAACTTACACTGCTACCTGTGCTCGTTGCGGCGGCGAAGCTGTAGTTCCTTTCAAGCCTACAGAAGGCAGAGATGTTTTATGCAATGACTGCTTCAAAAAGTCAAAGGAAGAAAACGCATAAGAAGAAAACGCATATTTAATTATAAATGCGACACCGAAAGCCTATGGGTTTTCGGTTTTCTTTTTAATGAAAGGAAATGAAATCGTGAACACTAAAATATATAAATTCTTATCGGAAGACGCTAAAGCTGTAAGAGAAGCTGTTTTTATTAAGGAGCAAGGCTTTAAAAATGAGTTTGACAATATAGATAATATTGCATGGCATATTGTAATGTATAACGAAAACGAGGAGCCTATTGCAGTTTGCCGAGTTTTTGAATCTGAAGATAAAACCAATTATATATTGGGCAGACTGGCGGTACTCCCCTGCTACAGAGGAAATAATATAGGCAGAGATATGCTTAAAAGGGCTGAAAATCTCGTTTTAAACTGTGGCGGAAAAGCCTTGTCCCTTCATGCACAATGCCGAGTGAAAAGCTTTTATGAAAAATCAGGCTACATTTCTTACGGTGAAATTGAAGATGATGAGGGTTGCCCACATATTTGGATGAAAAAACAATTATGAGCCAATAAAACTTAACCTTATAATATAAAAAAACGGAGTATAGGTTGCTGTACTCCGTTAAATATTTAATTAAACCTCTCAAAAACACCTGTTGTCGGCTTAGAGGTGAAAACCATATCCTTTCCCGTTTTAGGGTGCTTAAAAGAAATAGCGCAGGAATATAGACCTATTTCACAGTTATCTTTGCTGCCATATTTTTTATCTCCCGCAAGAGGCAACTTTCTCGAAGCAAATTGCACTCTAATTTGATGAGTTCGACCTGTTTCAAGCTCAACGGCATAAAGAGCCTTATCCTCCACTGTTTTAACAAGCTCATAATGAAGCACTGCCCTTTTGACACCTTTTCTTTCACGCTTAACCACAAAAGATTTATTCCTGCTTTTGTCGAAAAACAAAAGGTCCTGCATAGTACCCTCACTCGCCATGTCGCCTATATCTGTCACCGCAAGATAGCTCTTTTTCATTGTTCTGTTGCTTACCTGCTTTGAGAGTACCCCTGCCGCTTGCTTCGTTTTAGCGTAAACCATAAGACCGCCAACTTCCTTGTCAAGACGATGCACCGGGTAAATTTTGCAGGAACATTCTTCCTGCAAAAGCGACACCATGCTTTGCGTACCGGACGAACTTTCTTGTGAAAGCAAGCCTCTTTTCTTTATACAAACAACAATTTCACTGTCTTGATAAACTATCATAATTATCCCTCAAAAAAAGGGTCGCATCCAACGGACACAACCCTTGTTTTTTTATTTTGCGAAGTCAGTTGCTCTTGTCTCACGGATAAGATTAACCTTAATCTGACCGGGATATTCAAGCTCCTGCTCAATTTTTTCAACGATGTTGCGAGCAACAATTGTCATTTCTTCGTCGCTGACAGCCTCCGGGTTAACGATAATGCGAACCTCACGACCTGCCTGAATAGCATAAGCTTTTTCAACACCCTTGAATGACTCTGAAAGCTCCTCAAGAGTCTTAAGACGCTTAATATAGTTTTCGAGATTCTCTCTTCTTGCTCCGGGTCTTGCAGCTGAAATTGCGTCAGCGGCCTGAACAAGACAAGCGATTATGCTCTTAGGCTCAACATCACCGTGGTGCGCCTCAATAGCATTGATAATAATGTCATTCTCTCTATATTTCTTAGCGTATTCAACACCAAGCTCAATATGTGAGCCTTCCTGCTGACGGTCAACAGCCTTGCCTATATCGTGGAGCAAGCCTGCTCGTTTTGCAAGCTTAACATCAACACCAAGCTCAGATGCCATAAGACCTGCAATATAAGAAACCTCTAAAGAGTGAGTGAGGATATTCTGACCATAGCTTGTGCGATACTTTAAGCGACCGATAAGCTTTACAAGCTCGTTGTGAATACCGTTGACACCTGCGTCAATAACAGCTCTTTCACCGGCCTGCTTAATTGTGAGATCAACCTCTCTTTTAGCTTTCTCATGAATTTTTTCAATAAGAGCCGGATGAATACGACCATCGGCAATAAGCTTTTCAAGAGTGAGTCTTGCAACCTCTCGTCTGACAGGGTCAAAGCATGAGAGAGTTATAGCCTCAGGTGTGTCATCAATTATTAAGTCAACACCTGTAATAGTTTCAAGAGCACGAATATTACGTCCCTCTCGACCTATAATGCGGCCTTTCATTTCATCGTTAGGCAATGCAACGGCACTAACTGTAACCTCTGAAGTGTGGTCAGCAGCGCAGCGCTGAATAGCTGTTGTGATGATTTCTCTTGCAAGATTTTCGCTTTCGTCACGAATTTCTTGCTCGTACTCCATAATTTTAACTGCTTTTTCTCTTTTAAGAGTTTCTTCAAGTGAATTAAGTAAATCCACCTTCGCCTGCTCTTTTGTATAGCCTGCTATTTTTTCAAGCATTTCACACTGGCTTCTTTTGATGCTTTCTGCCTCGGAAAGTTGGGTATCAGCTTGTTTAATTTTTTCGTTGAGAATATCTTCTTTTTTCTCCAAAGCATCAACTTTTTTGTCAAGAGATTCTTCTTTTTGAATCATTCTCTTTTCCTGTCGTTGAATTTCATTTCTTCTGTCACGAAGTTCACGCTCTGTTTCTGTTCTTAACCTGTGAATTTCGTCTTTAGCTTCGAGGACAGCTTCACGCTTTTTTGTCTCAGCCTCATTAACAGCCTGATTGACAATACGAGTTGCCTCATCATTAGCTGAACCGATAAGAGCTTCAGCAGTCTTTTTTCTGTGAGCCGAGCCTACAACAAAACCTACAACCATAAACACTACGGCAACAACAAGAGCGATAATTATTGTTGGTATCCATTCCAAGTAGCAGCACCTCCTTTTTAAAATAATTCTTATTGGGTTATTTTACGTTAACGGCTTCTGCCGCAATAAATCCATTTCCGAATTGTCATCAAAAGAATTTCAGTATTATTACCCGAACGACAGTGCCACATATAACACTATCTTGTTTATTTTAAAACAAAACACGCAATATGTCAAGCAAAATTAAGCTAAAGAATATGTTTTTTGCAATATATTGTATAAAAAATCGTCTTTTATATGAACGCTTTGTGAACAGAATAAACAGAAATAGGCTATAGGGCATAATTAAAGCTATTGTCTATTAAAGTCAAAAGATCATGTAAGGCACAGGAATATAATATAGAAAAGGGGAAATGAATCCCGTTATAGGCTGTCAGAAATCTGCTAAAATAATAATGATTTTAACTATTGACTAATTTTTAAATTTATGGTAATATATCTAAGCTACGAAGCAACAAATCAAGTTAATATGCGGATGTGGCGGAATTGGCAGCGTTGAACATGACCGTCGCCTGTGGCGAATTAAGGGAATGTGAAACGGCGTAGCGGTCAAAGTTTTGTGCCGCTCCAAGGCACTAAAAACTTTGGGTACCGCAAGAGTCACGCGCAGACTAATTGTCTGCAATATAATCAAGTTAATATGCGGATGTGGCGGAATTGGCAGACGCGCTAGATTCAGGTTCTAGTGAAAGTTAATTTCATGTGGGTTCAAGTCCCGTCATCCGCACCACCATTAGCTCATAGGATTTTCCTGTGAGCTTTTTATTTTCGCCAAAATAAGGTGCGGCTTATATTTTAGAGATGTGCGGTTGAGTCGGGAAGGAGTACCTTCCGGTATTCGTCAGGACAGCCTAACTTCTTCCACCACGGCAAACCTAAATATCACTTCTTCCCTTTTTTGTCGCTCCACCCTTCCTTCATGCCGGCTTTTAGCTAAAAATCACACTTAGTTTTTCAAATTTAAAAATTTTTAATAAATCTTTTGTATATAGTTTATCTGACAGTGGTTAAATATATGCGAAATCTAAAAAAGGAAGTGCTAAACCTATGAAAAAATTAACGGCTTTGTTACTTGCCCTGCTTATGATTTTTGGCGTTATGGCAATGCCTGCATCAGCAGCAAGTAATGACGAAAACATCGCAAGAATGTGGCTTTGCTCCAAAATCAACACAAAAGACCCTGTAGATCACTTTTTCCTCTATTTTGAGAACCTGTCGAATAAACCTATTAAGGTTGGCAGATTTACAGTTCCCGTTGGTGGCACAGTAAGCGTTGGCTCCTTTGGCTCAACAGGTCCCGACGGCGGCTTTGGTGTTTATTACAACCTTGAAACCGAAAGAAACTATTATGTTGACACCCTTGCAATAGCAACTCTCTTGACACAAAGTGAGCTTGACAGCGTTAACGGCAAGATATCAAACTACAATCATTGGGATCCCATATTCAATTGCATTTATTTTGCTGTTCGTGCATGGAATGTAAGCGGTGGGAAGAAGCTCCCAATAATAATCTTCCCGTCGATTATGCGTCTTATACTTAAAAACAACGGTGCGGTGTACGAGCCATTTGACCTTTACAAAAACAATCCAAATCCTGTTTACAAGCAAAACAAGCTCCCAAGATAAAATAAATTTAGCGCAGAGGCAGTTTTAAGCTTCTGCGTTATTTTTGCACTCTGCCGAAGAAATCACCTTTGTTAATTTTTATAGCCTTGCTCTATTTTCAGGGCAGTACCAAAAAACGCACCGAAAATAAGCTCGGTGCGTTTTTTAAGTTTAGCCGTAAATAAACTCCTTGATGATAGCCTTATTTTTATCTAAGTCCATTTTCAATACATCTTGTCCGTTAATTCTTGCATTTGACCAGGTCTTGTCAGCCGGTACTTGCTGCTGCTCAATGTCATAATGCATATAAATAAGTGCGCCCATACCAAGGGTCAAAAGGGAATTTCTATCAATGTTTGTGGAGATGTTAGGCAAAATCTCCTCGACAATTTTAACAAGGGTGAAGGGATTGGTTTTAGTTGCCTTAGCAATAATAGCAGACAAAACCTTGCGCTGTCTTTCCGTCCTGCGGAAGTCATTGTCGAGATATCTTATTCGGCAATACCACATAGCAGCTCTGCCACCAATATGATTAGTACCCTCTTTAAATTTTTTGCTGTTAACTTCTTCACGCATATATTTTGCTTCAGCGGCGGTGACATCGTGGATAGTGATGCCGCCTAAAAGGTCAACCAGGTCAATAAACGCTTCATAGTCAACCTTGACATACTCGTCAATTTTAACGCCAAAGTTATACTCAATAGTGTCCATTAAAAGCTGAGCGCCACCATAGTTA
>CAYWKY010000099.1:0-6803 GCA_964458915.1 uncultured Faecalibacterium sp. | reverse complement strand
GATAACCACAAGAGCAGAGAGTGGACATATAACACACGAATCCACGAATATGGTCACACTTGGCAGTGCTTACTTTTAGGCCCTCTTTATTACATCGTTGTTGCAATTCCTTCTTTCATTTGGTGTAACTGCTTTGCAGGCTACAGAAAGAAGAACAACGTGCCTTATTCAAAGCTTTATTGCGAAGCTTGGGCAAACGCTTGGGGTCAAAAGTTCAGCGGACTTAAGCAAACTGAAAACCGTAGCTAAATATTCGAGAAGCATGGAGAAATCTGTGCTTCTTTTTTTGCGCCGATATTAAATATTTTCCTTTCTTTGTATTGCTCAGCATTTATTTTTATGCTATAATATACCGAATAAAATCTTCAATTGGTTTTAAGAGGTAAACTATGGCTAAGAAAAAAGAAAATATAAGAAATTTTTCGATTATCGCTCATATCGACCATGGCAAGTCAACTCTTGCAGACAGACTCCTTGAAATTACCGATTCAGTTGCAAAGCGTGATATGTCTGCTCAGATTCTCGACGATATGGATCTCGAAAGAGAAAGAGGTATCACAATTAAGGCTCATGCCGTAAAGCTTGACTATAAAGCTAAGGACGGGGAAACCTATGAGCTTAACCTTATTGACACACCGGGTCACGTTGACTTCAACTATGAGGTTTCACGCTCACTTGCCGCTTGTGAGGGCGCTATACTTATAATCGATGCTTCTCAGGGTATAGAGGCGCAGACTCTTGCTAACACATATCTTGCCCTTGACCACGACCTTGAGCTTGTACCGGTAATAAATAAAATCGACCTGCCTGCCGCTGAGCCGGACAGAGTCGCTGCGGAGGTTGAGGAAATTATCGGCCTTGATTGCAGCAACGCTCCGAGAGTATCGGCAAAAACAGGGGAAAATGTGGAATCTGTGCTTGAAAGAATAGTTGCAGATATTCCTGCACCATCATCAGCAGAGGATAACGCTCCGTTAAAGGCGCTGATTTTCGACTCAGTTTATGATAACTACAAGGGTGTTATCGTTTATGTCCGTGTTATGCAAGGTACTCTTAAGGCCGGAGAAACCATGAAAATGATGGCTACCGGCGCAGAGTTTAATGTGGTTGAGGTTGGCTATATGCGTGCCACAGGTCTTGAGCCTTGTAAGGAGCTTTGTGCCGGTGAGGTTGGCTATATTACAGCTTCAATTAAAACAGTTCGTGACGCTAAGGTCGGTGACACAGTTACAAAGCTGCAAAACCTTGCCACTGAACCATTGCCCGGTTACAGAAAGGTCAATCCTATGGTTTATTGCGGTGTGTACCCTGCCGATGGAGCCGACTATGAGGCACTTCGTGACGCTTTGGAAAAGCTTCAGCTTAACGATGCGGCGCTGTCATATGAGCCGGAAACTTCAGGTGCGTTAGGCTTCGGCTTCCGTTGTGGCTTTTTGGGTCTGTTACACCTTGAAATTATTCAGGAAAGACTGGAAAGAGAGTATAATCTCGATCTTGTTACAACAGTACCATCTGTTGTTTATAAAATTCATCTTAACGACGGCAGTGTTGTTGAAATTGATAACCCGACAAATTATCCTGACCCGGCGCATATTGATTTTTGCGAAGAGCCTATAACCAACGCTCACATTTATGCACCCTCAGATTATGTTGGCGCAATTATGGAGCTTTGTCAGGATAGACGAGGCGTATTCAAAGATATGAAATATATAACCACCGATAGAGTGGATATACATTATGAGTTGCCTTTAAATGAAATTATCTACGACTTCTTCGACGCTCTTAAGTCACGCACAAGAGGCTACGCTTCCTTTGACTATGAGCTTTATGAATACAGACGTTCAACTCTTCAAAAGGTTGATGTACTTCTCAACGGCGATATAATAGACGCTCTCAGCTTTATTATTCACTCGGATAAGGCTCAGGCGAGAGCGAGAAAAATAGCTGAAAAGCTTAAAATTCATATTCCGAGACAGATGTTTGAGATACCCATTCAGGTAGCTATCGGCTCAAAGGTTATCGCTCGTGAAACTGTTAAGGCTATGAGAAAGGATGTTCTTGCCAAGTGCTACGGTGGTGACATCACAAGAAAGAAAAAGCTTCTTGAAAAACAGAAGGAAGGTAAAAAGCGTATGCGCCAGTTTGGTACTGTTGAAGTGCCTCAGGAAGCCTTTATGGCAGTGCTTAAGCTGGACGACGAAAACTAAATATATGACAGGAATATATATACACATACCGTTTTGCATAAGAAAATGTCCTTATTGTGATTTCTATTCCTTTAGTGCTTCGGAAAAAGATAAGGACAGCTATTTAAAGGCTGTCCTTTGCGCTTTAAAGACCAAAAGGTTTTTAATAGACGATAAGGTGGATACTGTTTATTTCGGTGGCGGAACACCGAGCATTTTCGGCGCTGAGAGAATAAGTCAGGTTATTTCGTGCATAAAAGATAATTACAGCCTCGATGAAAAGGCAGAAATAACAGTTGAGTGTAACCCATCAAGTGTGTCACAGAAGTTTTTTTGTGAGCTTTCCCATGCAGGTGTGAACAGAATTTCTATGGGTATGCAGTCTGCTGTTGAGCGGGAGAGAAAGTCTCTTGGTAGAGTATCGGATAAAAACCAGGTGAAAAACGCTGTCGAATGGGCAAAAAAGTCAGGGATAGATAACATTTCTCTTGATATTATGTTGGGCGTACCTTGCCAAAGCATGGAAAGTCTTGATGAAAGCATTGATTTTCTTTTAGACAGT
The DNA here is from genome assembly GCA_964458915.1 of uncultured Faecalibacterium sp. Taxonomy (GTDB): domain Bacteria; phylum Bacillota; class Clostridia; order Oscillospirales; family Acutalibacteraceae; genus UBA6857. The sequence continues at coordinate 4,055 of CAYWKY010000099.1, read as the reverse complement.
GGTATCAAGCATATTAGTGCATATATGCTTAAAATAGAGGAGGGTACTCCTTTTCATAGCGTTAAGGATAGTCTGATTTTACCCGATGATGATTTAGTGTCGGATATGTATCTTCACACGGTAAAAAGACTAAACGAAGCCGGATTTTATCAGTATGAAATTTCAAATTTCTCTTTATCCGGTTATGAAAGCAAACACAATTTGAAATATTGGCACTGTGAAGAATATCTTGGAATTGGCCCGTCTGCACATTCTTTTATTGGCGGGAAACGGTATTATTATAAGCGAGACTTTGACGCGTTCATAAAAGGCGAGGATATGGTTTATGACTGCGACGGAGGCGACAGTGAGGAATATATAATGCTTGCTCTTCGCTTGAGTGAGGGGTTGAATTTTGAAAAATACAAAAAAAGATTCGGCAGTGAAATTGATTGCAGTGTAATAGAAAAAGCGAAAAAATTTGAAAAAGCCGGATTCCTCACAATTAGTCGGGAGGGAATTGCACTAAAGGAATCGGGATTTTTAATTTCAAACATGATAATTGCAGAACTATTATAATTTTGTGAAAGGAATGATCATATGAACACATATTCACTTGTGCTTGCAGGCGGTGGCGGAAAAGGCGCTTATCAAATAGGTGCATGGAAGGCTCTGAGAGAGCTTAATGTAACATTTAACGCCATTGCAGGAACTTCAATCGGCTCAATTAACGGTGCTCTTATTGCCGCAGGTGACTATGATAAGGCGTGGGAGTTTTGGCACAGCGTTTCGCTTGATAAGGGTGTGAAAATATCCGAGGATTTGCCTGACGGAGAAAACCTTTTCTCAAAGAAAAATTGGGGTGTGCTGTTTAAGGAATTTATCAAAAACGGTGGAATAGATGCTTCGCCGGCTGAAAATTTTGTAGCTTCCTTTGTGGACGAAAAAAAGGTGAGAGAAAGCGGTATCCCCTTTGGAATAGTTACTGTTCAAATGTCGCAGGAGATAACTCCGTTAGAGCTTTTTTGTGAGGATATTCCTGAGGGCGAGCTTGTGGATTATCTTTTAGCTTCGTCAAACATACCCTTTGCCACAAATATAGGGCCTGAGGGAGAAAAATTTCTCGATGGCGGAGCTTATGACAATATACCTGTAATGACACTTAAAAAAAGAGGATATAATAAGCTGATAGTTGTTGACATTTCAAATATTAAGGGCTTGGCACACACCTTAGATTTCTCAAATTCCCAAATTGTTTATATCAGACCTTATGATTTGGAACAGCTTGGAGCATCATTCGATTTTGACGATGAAATAATAGACAGAAGAATTAAACTGGGTTATCTTGACACAAGAAAAGCCTTTTCATTTTTGCAAGGAAAAATATATTATTTTACTCCGGAAGTGTTTAAGTCCATGGTGAAAAAATATGGCGCAGACACAGTTCAGCAATTAGAGCTTTTAGCCTATGAATTAAAGGTGGAGCTAATTAATGTTTACGATGAAAAGGAGTTCATTTTAAACACAAAGCTGGCTTATGAGGAAGAACAGCGCCGAATTGCAGAGATGGAAAAAGAGCGTGAGCAGGAAAGAGAAAAAGAAAAGGAAAGAAGTAAAGGCAGAGAAAGACTTATTGACAGACTCATTGACAAAGAAAGTGAAGAAGAGAATGAGCCCGAAAACGACAGTCAAGCCGACAATGAGCGCCCAAGCTTCCGCTTAAGAATAAGACGTTCTCAAAAAAGAAAAACAGAAAATTATGTTGATGCAATAGCTGTATTGGAAAATTACATAATATAGAGGAATAGCATATGTTTAAGGCAGTATTCTGCACACTAACTTCAAAATATATACACTCGTCACTTGCGCCATGGTGCCTTTTTTCCGCTTGTAAGGCAGAAAAACTTGCTTGCAAAATGAGAGTTGTTGAGGGTACAATCAATGAAAATTTAGAGGATGTTTATAGAAGACTTATAGACGAAAAAGCAGATTTCATAGCTTTTTCCTGCTATATATGGAATATTCAAAAAACATTGACTCTTTGCAGTATGTTGAAAAAAGAAGGGATAACAATTGCTTTAGGTGGCCCTGAGGTGTCGTACCGCCAAAGAGAAGTTTTAGAAAACAACAGCTTCGTTGATTATGTGCTCAGCGGAGAAGGTGAAAAGACAGTACCGGCATTAATAAACGCTCTAATTAAAGGAGAACAGCCGGATATTAACGGAGTTTCCTATCGTGAGAAAAATCAAATTATTATAAGTGAAGCTGATTCAGTTGATTTTGCAAACACCGCTTCGCCTTACTGTGAAGAATACTTTGAAAATCTCGGAACAAAAATCGCCTATATTGAAAGCTCACGAGGTTGCCCCTTTAGCTGCGCCTTCTGTTTGTCGGGAAGATGCGGTAAGGTTAGGTTTTTACCTGTTGAAAGAGTAAAAAAGGAAATGATTTTGCTCTCACAAAAGGGTGCAAGAATAATAAAATTTGTCGATCGTACCTTTAACTGTAACCCGAAAAGAGCCACAGAGATATTAAAATTTATCTGCGAGGAATACGGTGAAAAAATAATAAGCGGTACTTGCTTTCACTTTGAAATTGCCGCAGATATATTAACTGAAGAGCTGTTTAATGCGATCGAGAAGTTGCCCAATGGTGCTGTTCAGTTTGAAGTGGGAATACAGTCTTTTAACAGTGAAACATTAAAACAGATAAACCGCAAAACCAATGTGGATTTAGTAGAATCAAATGTAAAAAGACTTATTTCTTTTGGCAACTGTCATGTGCATATCGATCTTATCGCAGGCTTGCCTTTGGAAAACTTAAACAGCTTTATTTCAGGCTTTAACAGAGCTTATAGAATTGGTGCCGGAATGTTACAGCTGGGATTTTTAAAAATACTTTACGGCTCACCTATGGACGAAAATAAAGAGGATTACCCTTGCGAATATTCGCCTTTGCCACCTTATGAGGTAATATCAACACCATATATAAGCAATGAGGAGCTTCAAAAGCTTCACATATGTGAAAATGAGCTTGAAAGGCTTTATAACAGCGGTAGATTCCCTCGTGCCTTAAAATATGTGACCGAATTTGTGTTGCCATATAATTTGTTTTTCGGCTTTGGTGAGTACCTTATAAGTCTTGGCGAAAAGGGGAGTATTCCCCTTGATAAATACACCTGTCTTGCCTTCGATTATCTATCGCAAATTAAGGGAGTCGATAAAGTAAAGCTTCGTGATTTAATGCTTTTAGACAGAATATCGACTAATAATTCAGATGTTTTGCCGGCTTGCTTGAAGGTAAAAGATGAAAGGCTTTCTAAGCTTAAAAAGAAACTCAGAGAAAATGAAAATCTGAAAAAAGGTGCTATTATAAGTGTGGGTATTCTTTATACATCAAATACCGCTGTATATTGTGACTACACAGCAGAAAAAGATCCTGTAACAGGTCAATGGCCTATTAACAGAGTTGACATTTAAAATCTAATTTAAGGGAGACAAAAACCATGTGGTTTATATATGCCTTGATGTCAGCTGTTTTTGCAGCGCTGACATCAATATTAGCGAAAATAGGTATAGACGGGGTTAATTCTAATCTTGCAACGGCAATAAGAACTCTTGTTGTGGTGGTTATGTCTTGGCTTATGGTGTTTATAACAAACACACAAAGCGGCATTTCTGAAATAAGCCGAAAAAGCTGGATATTTTTAATATTGTCAGGCTTAGCAACCGGTGCGTCGTGGCTTTGCTATTACAGAGCCTTGCAAATTGGTGAAGCCTCTAAGGTTGTGCCTATTGATAAGCTAAGTGTAGTTATAACATTAGTTTTGGCATTTGTATTTTTACATGAAAAATTCACTGCAAAGTCTTTAATAGGTTGTCTTCTCATAGCGGCAGGAACGCTTATAATGGTTTTATAATATAGTATCAGACAGGTGATTTAGTGTTGCAGAACACAAAATCACCTGTCCTTTATTGTGCAGCTGGAGAAAGTGAGACTGACGAAACAGAGAGTAACTGCATTTGGAGTTAGGGAGTGGAACGGGGGAGCGAGGGGCGGCTCCACAGCCACCGAAG
>CAYWKY010000098.1:0-6812 GCA_964458915.1 uncultured Faecalibacterium sp. | reverse complement strand
GATGAATACTATGAGAAGTACAATATTATTCTTGAGGGCAGAGATCCTGCCGAGTTCCGCAAGCATGTAGAAGTACAAGCAGGCATTGAGCTTGGCTTTGAAAGATTCTTAAAAGAGAAGAACTATCAGGCAATCGTAACTCATTTTGGCGACCTTGGCGCACTGAAGCAGCTCCCCGGTCTTGCAATTCAAAGACTTATGGAAAAAGGATATGGCTTCGGCGCAGAGGGCGACTGGAAGGTTGCCGCTATGGTTAGACTTATGAAAATTATGACTGAGGGCATGAAGGACGCTAAGGGTACTTCAATGCTTGAGGACTACACATATAATCTTGTTGAGGGCAAAGAAGGTATTCTTCAGGCTCATATGCTTGAAATTTGTCCTTCAATTGCCGACGGTGAAATCGGAATCAAATGTAAGCCTCTTTCAATGGGCGATAGAGAAGATCCGGCAAGACTTGTTTTCACCAGCAAGCAGGGTGAGGGTATCGCTTGTTCACTTATTGATTTAGGTCACCGTTTCCGCCTTATTATTAATGAGGTTGATTGCATCAAAACTGAAAAGGAAATGCCGTCACTTCCCACTGCCACAAACTTCTGGGTACCGAAGCCGGATTTCTACACAGGCTGCGAAGCTTGGCTCACCGCCGGTGGCGCACACCACACTGCGTTTAGCTATGACTTAACTTCAAAGCAAATGTGCGACTGGGCGGCCGCTATGGGAATTGAAGCTGTTGTTATAGGCAAAAACACAAACATGGCCGATTTCAAGCGTGAGCTTAAATTAAACGAAGTTTATTATTCAATTATGAAATAAGGTGAGAAGATGAAAGACATTATCACTTTGGGCAAAACCGCATTAGGCATTGAGCTTGGTTCAACGAGAGTCAAGGCTGTGCTTATTGACGAGGAAAGTAAGGTTATAGCAAGTGGCGCTTATGACTGGGAAAACAAGCTGGAAAACGGCTATTGGACTTATTCTCTTGATGATGTTCAAACAGCGGTTCACGCCTGCTTTAAGGCGCTTAAAAACGATGTTAAAGAGAGATACGGCTGTGACTTTACAAAAACCGGTGCTATTGGTATTAGCGCTATGATGCACGGCTATTTGGCTTTTGATAAAGACTATAATCTGCTCACTCCCTTTAGAACATGGAGAAATACTACTACAGGTGAAGCGGCAGGTATTCTCACGGAAAAATTAGGCTTTAATATTCCTCAACGCTGGACTTGCTCACATATTTATCAAGCTATTTTAAATGGCGAGGAGCATGTTAAGGATATAGCTCATGTTACAACTCTTGCAGGCTATGTTCACTATATGCTCACAGGTGTTAACGCTGTAGGTGTAGGTGAGGCTTCGGGTATATTCCCAATTGATTCGCTTAAAAACGACTATGATGAAAATATGATGGCTGTTTACGATGAGCTTTTAAAAGAAAAAGGCTTCTCAAAAACTCTTAGAGAAATTTTGCCACAGGTACTGGTAGCCGGAGACAATGGTGGAGCGCTCACTGAAAATGGTGTTAAGTTCCTCGATGAAAGTGGAGAATTTTCAAAAGATATACCATTTGCTCCATGTGAAGGCGATGCGGGTACGGGTATGACAGCCACAAACAGCGTTAAAGAAAAAACCGGAAACATTTCAGCCGGTACATCAATTTTCGCTATGGTTGTTTTGGAAAAGGGGTTATCTAAGGTGTACCCCGAAATAGATATGGTAACAACACCCTCCGGAAAGCCTGTAGCTATGGTACACTGCAATAACTGTACAAGTGACATTAATGCGTGGGCAGGAATTTTCGCTGAGTTTGCTGATTCTTTAGGTGTAGAAGCTTCAAGAGGCAAAATTCTCGACCTTATGTTTGAAAACGCAATGAAGGGCGATAGTGATTGCGGCGGACTTTTGTCATATAACTATTTCTCAGGTGAACCAGTAACAGGTCTTCAAAATGGCAGACCCTTGTTTGTTCGTACTCCTGACGCAAAATTTACCTTAGGTAATTTCATGCGTACTCAGCTGTATTCGGCTCTTGCTGCACTGAAGGTAGGTCTTGATTTGCTGCTAAAAAACGAAAAGGCAGCTATTGATAAGATTTACGGTCATGGCGGATTTTACATTTATCCCGGTGTAGGGCAAAAAATAACTGCGGCGGCAATAGATGCACCTGTTTCCGTTATGAAAACCGCAGGTGAGGGCGGCCCTTACGGTATGGCATTGCTTGCTCTTTACAGCATTAAGGGCGAGGGCATGACACTTGAAGATTTCCTTGACAGCAAGGTGTTTAACTGCGCCGAAACCGTCACTGTAGAGCCTGACGAAAAAGATGTTGCCGGCTTTAACGATTTCCTTGACAGATATGTTAAGGGTCTTGAGTGTGAAAAAGCGGCAGTTAAAGTTGTTGAATAAAATAAGCAATTAAGTAAAATTCTTTTATTACTTTCCTTTTGAGAAAAGTAATATCTGCCCGACGAGGGTGAAATTAAACGAGAAAGCGGTAGCATTTATTGTTACCGCTTCATTTTTTTTGAGAAAAAACAAACCTCAGCCAAGATAGGGGGTGTAACCAAGTTTTTCTATTTTTTTTAATATTTAGTGACATCTTGTTTTTTGTAATTTAATGTATTAGAATGTTTCAAGTGCAATGAAAATAGCAAATAATAAGTTTTCCCGGGATTTTTATTTGCAAATTTTCACACTGAAAGAAAGGAATTAAAACATATTATTCTATTGGGAGGAAGAATATTAATGAGTTCAATGAAAAAAGTTTTGTCGATATTTATGGTACTGTTAATGATATTGACATGTACATCTGTTGTAGCTTTTGCTGACAACGATCGTTCAGGAAATCTAAGTAGAGATTACACTTGGTCATCAGATCAAGGACAGCTTTTAGCAAACGTTGCTCTTGCACAAAAGGGTAAGACTGGTTCAACTCTTGGATATACAGAAGATTGGTGTGCTGACTTCGTCACAGACTGTGCAAAGGTTGCAGGTTTATCAGATATAATCCCAAAGTGGGGTGGTTATGGCGGAGTAAGCAATTTAGCAAAATATGTTAAAGATTGTGGCGGTTATAAAACAAGCAATCCACGAGTTGGTGATTTAGTGCTTTATGACTGGAATACCAACAACAGTCCAGATCATATTGAAATTTTGTATGAGACAGACGGATATAACATTAAGACAATTGGTGGTAATACTGGTAGCACAGGAAACTATAGAACCAACTATGTGTCTACTCATGTTAATTACAATGTCAATTCAAAAAATGTGTATGAAATTATACATCCTAACTATAGTGGTTCATCAACACCTGCACCGTCAACAAACTGGGATTTTTCTAAGCCATCTACATATCCCTCATATGGCGGTTATCTTCAAGTTGGTTCAACAGACGATGGCGCAAGGAGAGTTTCTTTCCTTCAAACCTCACTCAATTATTTAGGCTTTGACTGCGGTAATGTTGACGGTCAATTTGGTTCAGCAACAAAGGAACAGGTTAAAAACTTCCAAGCAGCTGTTGGTGTTGAGGTTGATGGTATAGTTGGTCCTACCACATGGGATAAGCTTATACAACGTGTCGGCTTAAATGATATTGGCACAGATTTTTGGATATACTTAATTATGAAAAAAGATTGGAAGCATCTTGAAAACAGTGCAAGTAGCAATGTACAAATAGCGGCAAACGGCAACGACAATAACGACCCTAAACAAATTTGGCATGTAGAAAGAACATCTGAGGGCAGATATAAGTTTAGAAATGCTTATGATGATAAGATGCTCGATCTTTATGGCGCTAATGCTATAAATGGTAACGGTGTTCAAACTTGGGAATATCACGGAGACACATCACAGCAATGGATAGTTGCCTATTCTCTTGACGGTGAAGGCTATTGTATAAGAACTGCTTGTGGCGACACTGTGTTAGATAGTTACGGCGGATGGACAAGCGCAGGAAACAATATCCAAGTTTGGGAATATAATAGTTCCGATGCTCAGAAGTTTGTTTTCTATACTTTAGCAACTGACAATGTTTATTATTCTAAGCCTGCAAAGCCATCAGCTCCCACACTTTCAGTTAAAGCAGGCTCAACCACTACTTTTTCATGGACTAACTCACCCTTAAAGGATAGCAAATACGATAGTCGTGAGTATGTGCTTCGTATATGGAAGGGCAGTAGCACAAGTGGCGATGTATTTGTAAGAAAAGATTTGTCAGCTAACACATTAAGCTGTAATATAGATCTTGCAGACGGTACATACACAGCTACAGTTCTTGCTAAAAACGCAAAATATTCAGGTTATAACACAAGTAGTAACGCAGTGACATTCACAGTTAAATCTTGCACTCACAGTTGGAAATGGGTTGTTGATAAAGCAGCAACCTGTAAGGTTACAGGTCTCAAGCATGAGGAATGTGCAAACTGTAAGGAAAAGAGAAACCAAAACACAGTTATACCTTTAGCTTCTCACACTGAGGTTATAGATAAGGCCGTTGCTGCAACCTGTTCAAGCACAGGTCTTACCGAGGGTAAGCACTGTTCAGTTTGCGGAGCTGTTTTAGTAGCGCAAAAAACTGTTGAAAAGACAAACCACAGCTACACATCATCAGTAACCACTCAGCCAACTTGCACAAGCGAGGGTGTTAGAACCTATAAATGTGCTTGCGGTGTAAACTACACAGAATCAATTGAAAAAATCGCACACACCGACGGTAACTCTGACGGCAAGTGTGATAATTGTGGTGCTCAAACAGGTACAGCTACACCTACAGACCCGTCAAAGAATTGCTCATGCAATTGCCACAAAACAGGTATTACAAAGTTTTTCTTTACGCTTATAAACTTCTTCCAAAAGCTCTTCGGTCAAAATAAAGTTTGTGCTTGCGGAGTGAAGCATTAAAACACAATTAAATATTAATTGGGATTCGTCGAGTGCGAATCCCTTTAATTTTTCTTCTGCCTTTTTGCATAACTCACATCTTTCTCAATTATGCAAAAGGTAGAAAAAATGCCCTTGCCCTTGCAATTTATCTTTCAATATTATATGATTACTTAAATAGGCAAAGGCGGTGAGATAATGAACGTAATATCACTTTTAAAAGATGAGACTTATATATCTCAGCTTAATATTATAGGTACCCATGACAGCGCAACCGCCTATGTGGATATGGAAAACACAGCTCGCTGTCAGGCTAAAACTATAGAAGAACAGCTAAAACTAGGTGTACGCCTTTTAGATATTCGTCTTAGCAAAAGCGCAGATAATTTTTATCTCGTTCACGCTCTTGCTGATTGCTACTGTGACGAAAATAAAAAGAAAAGAATGACATTTGACGAGGTTTTAACCTTGTGTAAAGATTTTCTAAATCGAAACCCTCAAGAGTTCCTTATTCTTAGCGTAAAGCAGGATAGGGGCATAATGTCTAAAGGCTTTTTCCCTCGCTTTTATGACCGTTATATAAAGGGCGACGAAGCTTTTTGGTACCTTGGTGGCTCTGTTCCCACAGCTGGAGAGTGCAAAGGGAAAATAGTGCTTATGCGGCGGTGCAAGGTGAAAAAAGCCTATAAAAAGAAAGTAGACTGCGGTCTTGACTTTTCTTTTTGGAAGGATCAGGCTAAAAATAAAATGACAGCTCTACCCGTAAAATTAAATGATGACACAACTGCTCTTGTTCAGGATAGATATTCCCTTAAAAAAGAAGAAAAATGGCAGTGCTGTAAAGCCTATCTCGATGCAGCGCAAACTAATAAAAATGCCCTTGCTGTGCATTTTATTTCAACCAGCTCCAAAACTGACGGCTCACTTGTGGGTACGGCAGAGTACATAAACCATAAATTCATGTCTTATGAGCTTAAAAAGGGCAGTGGCTGGATATTGTGCGACTTTGTTACAGAAGAAATCGCAGAAAAAATAATGATGTCAAATTTAGAAAAGAGTGAAAAAATATGAAGCTTGCAGTTTTAGGCGGTGGCGGTGTACGCTCACCATTTCTTGCAAAATCAATTGCATTGGGTGCTGCCGAAACAGGTATCACCGAAACCGTTTTTATGGATATTGACGAGGAAAAGCTTTTTATTTACGGCAAAATAGCAAAAAGAATTTCCGAAATGATTAATCCTGACTTAAAGTTTTCTTTGACTCTTAGCGCCGAGGAAGCTTTAAAAGATGCGGATTATGTGATTACTACAATTCGAGCTGAGGGCGACAAGGGCAGAGTTTTCGACGAAAGAACAGCCCTTTCTTATGGTGTACTCGGTCAGGAAACCACAGGTGCCGGCGGTTTCGCTATGGCACTTCGCAGTATACATACTCTTGTGGATTACTGCGAAAAAGCTAAGCTTTACGCTAAAAAAGATGCACCTATATTTAATTTCACAAACCCAAGCGGTCTTGTCACTCAGGCGCTTCGCACTATGGGATATAATAATGTCTATGGTGTTTGTGATGCGCCAAGCGGCTTTTTAAGACAGCTTAGAGATATGACAGGATATAAGGACATGAGCTTTAAATGCTTCGGTCTTAACCATTTGTCCTGGTTTAAGGATTTTGTATATAACGGCAAAGATGTGACGAATGAGCTTTTAAACCATCCCGATTTACACTCGAAGACAGAAATGCGCCTTTTCCCAAAAAAACTCATTGAGCTTGGCGATAATCTTATGCCTAACGAATATCTTTACTTTTATCATTTTAGAGATAAAGCGGTTAACAGCATTCTTTCAGGTGGAAAAACCAGAGGGGAAACTATTCTTGAAATTAATGAGCATATGCTTCATGAGATGAGAAAAATTGATATAGACAAGGAT